>NZ_VFWS01000145.1:0-12715 GCF_006443065.1 Mesorhizobium sp. B1-1-5
GGGTCTGCGCGCGTCGCTTCGCTCCTTGCTCCGCCCGTGGATGACGAGGTTGGGAAGCTTCCGCCAATCCCCGGCGTCTGCACTGATTTCACGGAAAGGAACGGTGAAAATATTGCCGGCCGACAAGCGACAACTTAACCGCTTGCGATTAGATCGGAGCCTTGATGAGGGCGCTCACAATCACTTCTGCTTAAACTGTGCTGTCTTCAGAGCTGTTTCCAGCGACACGTCTGTGTTCTCGACAGTTTCTTCAATCGGCGGTCCAACCCGGATCGCGTCGCCAGGTGGAAGAGTAAACGTTGGGGCCGCGTCGTTGACCCTGTTCACGACCCAAAAAAGAAGCGTCATGACGGCGATGTACGCCGCGAGGGAAATCAGCAAGCCAGAGATTCCGTAGGTGCGTGCTATCCAATGCGCGGTCGACAAGCCGAAGGCCATAACGGAAAACCCGGCAAAGATCAGGCCGTAAAGAATGCCAACCAGACCTCTGCGAAACGGATAGCTCTGTGCGAATTTGAACATGCCCCAATAGTGCGGCGACACAATTGCAAATTTCTCAAGCGCCTATTTAAAGTTGAACCATTTGGAACAGGTCGGATAGACGCGGCGCCGACAGCTCGCGCAGTCTCCGATCGATCTCATTCATCCCGTCGCAGGGCATTTCTCTACGCAACCGGGGAGAAAGACGCCCTCCCTGTCCAGAACTGTCAGCAGCAGCGGCGATTCACAGTTGCACCGGGCGGCATCCGACCTATATGAGATCACCTTTTCCAGCCGGCCGTATTTCAGCATGTCATCCATCATCTCGATCTCCGGTGTCACGAAAACCTATGCCACCGGCTTCAAGGCGCTGAAGGAAATCAATCTCGACATCGAGCGCGGCGAGATCTTCGCGCTGCTCGGGCCGAACGGCGCCGGCAAGACGACGCTGATCTCGATCGTCTGCGGCATCGTCAACCGCTCTTCCGGCACCGTCACCGTGGACGGCCACGACATCGGCCGGGACTACCGCGCCGCGCGCAGCCTGATCGGGCTGGTGCCGCAGGAGCTTACCATCGACGCTTTCGAGACGGTCTGGGCGACGGTGAACTACAGCCGCGGCCTGTTCGGCAAGGCGCCCAACGCGGCCTTCGTCGAAAAAGTGCTGCGCGACCTCTCGCTGTGGGACAAGAAGGATTCCAGAGCGATCACGCTGTCGGGCGGCATGAAGCGCCGGCTGATGATCGCCAAGGCGCTGTCGCACGAGCCCCGCGTGCTGTTCCTCGACGAGCCGACGGCCGGTGTCGACGTCGAATTGCGCCAGGACATGTGGGCGATGGTGCGGCGCCTGCGCGAGGACGGCGTCACCATCATCCTCACCACGCATTACATCGAAGAGGCCGAGGCGATGGCCGACCGCGTCGGCGTCATCAACAAGGGCGAGATCATCCTGGTCGAGGGCAAGGCCGAGCTGATGCGCAAGCTCGGCCGCAAGCAGATGAATCTGGAGCTGCGCGCGCCGCTCGCCGCCGTTCCAGACGGCCTGTCGCACTATTCATTGGAGCTGTCGGACGACGGCAACCAGCTCACCTACACCTATGACAACCAGAGCGACCGTCCGGGCGTCGCCTCGCTGATCCGCGACCTCGAGGCGGCCGGCGTCCAGTTCCGCGACCTCGACACCAAGAACAGCTCGCTCGAAGAGATCTTCGTCAATCTTCTGAGGCAAGAGCCATGAACCTGCGCGCTGCCCCCAATTTTCGTGCAGTATGGGCGATCTACCGGGTCGAGATGGCGCGCGCCTTCCGCACGGTGCTGCAGAGCATCATCTCGCCGGTCATCTCGACATCGCTCTATTTCGTCGTCTTCGGCTCGGCCATCGGCTCGCGCATCACCGAGATCGACGGCATCGCCTACGGCGCCTTCATCGTGCCGGGGTTGATGATGCTGTCGCTGTTGACGCAATCGATCTCCAACGCCTCCTTCGCCATCTATTTCCCGAAATTCGTCGGCTCGATCTACGAGCTTTTGTCGGCGCCGGTGTCCTACCTGGAAATCATCATCGCCTATGTCGGGGGTGCTGCGACCAAGTCGGTCATGCTCGGCCTGATCATCCTGGCCACGGCGGCGCTTTTCGTGCCGCTCAGGATCGAGCACCCATTCTGGATGATTGCCTTCCTGGTGCTGACCGCGGTGACCTTCAGCCTGTTCGGCTTCATCATCGGCATCTGGGCAAAGACCTTCGAGCAGCTGCAGCTGGTGCCGCTGCTCATCGTCACGCCGCTCACCTTCCTCGGCGGCAGCTTCTATTCGATCCACATGCTGCCCGGCATCTGGAAGACGATCACGCTGTTCAACCCGGTCGTCTACCTGATCAGCGGGTTCCGCTGGAGTTTTTACGGCAAGGCCGACGTCTCGGTCGGCGTCAGCCTCGGCATGACGGTGATGTTCTTGGCGATCTGCATCGCGATCGTCGCGTGGATCTTCAAGACGGGCTATCGGTTGAGGAACTGAACAGGGCTCAGTCGCCGCAGAGCCTTTGTTTTTACGGCACCTGTGTGATGCTGCCGCTGCCCCGCACCTGCGAACGCCGCATGGTCGGGTGCCCGTAGACATCGACGTCGCCGCTACCGGAAATCGAGACATCCGCATCCGCCTGCGCGGTGATCTCGGCATCGCCGCTGCCGCGGATATCGACCTTAGCGGATTGCGCGGTCAGGTTTTTGAGGCGCCCGTCGCCTGAACCGGAAATCTTGAGGTCGACGGTCTGAGCCGTTCCGGCGGCGGTGATGCTGCCGCTGCCGCGGATGTCCAGCCGCAGCGCGGGCTGGTTGATCTCGTCCAGGGCGAGATCGCCGCTGCCGATTATCTTCCAGTCCGTTATCGCAGGCCCCGACAGGGTGACGTCGACGCGGTTGTTGAACCAGCCCGGATCGCAGTCCAGGCTGAGCTTGCTGCCTTCCATCCGCACATGGTCGACCAGGACCGATTCGCCGCTGACGACGGCTTGCGCCACGTCTCCCGGCCGGTAGCGCACCGCTGCCGGAACGGCGATGGTGAAACCATCGCCAGCGCTGAACGGCAGCGTGACCTGTTTCGTCGTGGAGGTGGACTTTCCGCAGGTGGATTGCCCGCCGATCCACGAGCCGCCGGCATAGATCCAGTCCGGCCCGGAAAGCCCGATGCCAAGCGCCAGAAAGACGATTGCGCCGGTCAGCCCCGCTGTCGCGACGAATGCCAGTTTTCCAGTCATTGTGCGGTTCCTTCCACGTGATGACAAACAAAGCTCAGGCGCGATCGCGGTCAGGTCGCGCCAGACGCGAATGCAGCCTGGCGTAGCGCCCGACGACCCGTAGGCCGGCGCTGAACCCGAGCAACAGCAAGGCGCCGCCGCCGATGAAGCCGCTCACCAGCCCGGCGCCGATGAAGAGGCGGCCGAGCACGGCGGTGAGCGTTCCGGCAGGATCGAACAGCAGCGTCGTGAGGATGATCTTGATGCCCAGCGCGCCGATGGCGACAAGCGTGATGCCAAGCCCGATGCCAAGGATGATCGCGGTGAGCAGAAGCGGCAGCAGCAGGACGAGATCGACGAAGGCAAGACCGGCAAGCGCGAGTGTCGCCCCCAGCATGTTGGACATGCTCCAATGCGCCTCGAAGCGGCGCAGCCCGGCCTCGGCGCGCAGCTCGCGGGCGAGCCTGGCCGGATCGCCCAGCGCCGCCGCGACCTCCGCTTCGCCGCGGCCGGAAGCATCAGCGAAATGGGAGCTATAGTCGCCGACTATGTCGTCGATCTCGTGCGCCGGCAGGCCGGCCAGCCCCTGTCTCAGCGTCTGCAGGAAAGCGTCCTTGGTCATGGCAGATCCTCGAGAATTTTGTCGATCGCGCCGACGAGCGAGCGCCAATCGCGGCGATGCGCTTCGAACGCCTTCTGTCCTAGCGGCGAGAGCCGGTAATATTTGCGGGGCGGTCCGTTGCTCGACTCCGCGATGCGGGTGGCGACCAGGCCGTCATTCTGCATGCGGCGCATCAGCGGGTAGATCGTGCCTTCCCCCATGCCGACCGCGGCGACCAGCTGGCTGGCGATTTCGTAGCCATAGCTTTCACCCCGCGACAGCACGGCCAGCACGCACAGGTCGAGCGCGCCTTTTCGCAATTGCACCTGGATCGAGTCGGTCATGTCGCATTCCGGTTCACCGGACAGCTTGGTTCCCGGTTTACAAAACAGATATAGCAAGCTACCTGTTTATGCAAGATACCGGTTGATGCAGCTTACCGAGCAAGAAAAACTGCCATGATCCAGCCATGGCTCATTCGGCTGGGCGCAGGAGTGTCCGGGATTGCCCGGAAAACCAAGCGTGTTCAGATCGCCTTGATCAACCGCAGCAGGCCCAGCATTTCCACGAAAGTCCCTTTGCGGAACGCGATATAGGTCGGCTCCTCGACGCCGTGGAAGCGGCGCTTGAAGGCCGCCTGGCCCTGCAGGTTGAAGCGCGAGCGGTTGACCCAGGGCGAGTTGTAGGCGCGCTGGAAGGTGCTGCGCCAGAAGCCCGATTCGGCGAAGCCGCTCGGCTCGATGTCGAGCAGCGGCGAGAGCCCGAGCGTCACCTCCGACACGCCCTCCTCGCGAAAGCGGTCGACGGCGAATTTGGTCAGGCCGATCTCGGCATGTGGCGTCGCGTCGACCTGCTTGCGCTTGAAGGAGGTGGTGTAGCCGATGACCTTGCCGTCGCGAAACAACGGGTCGAAATCGAGGATGGCGAGAAGCCGGCCTTCAGGGCCGTGCAGGAGGAAGCGGCGCATGTCGGCGCCGATCTCTTCGGAAAAACGACGGTTGAGGAAACCCATTTCCCAGCGCTTGATGATGCGCTCTTTGCGCCAGTCGGCGGAAAGCTGCTTGATCTCGTCCTGCAGCCCGTCGCCCCTGTCCTCGGCGAGGGTAAAACCCTTCTTCGTCAGCCAGCGCTCGGAATAGCGCACGGTCTCGTTGCGCTTGCCGGAAAAATCATGCGCAGGCAGCGGCAGCCTGGTGTCGATGCCGAGGCGATTGATCTGGTAGCCGAGGCCGGCGAGCACCTTGGCCGTGTCGGCGCCGACCTGGACGAACCAGGGGCTGCCGGCAGCCTCGACGAAGCGCTTGATATAGGCCGGACGGTCGGCCGGGTCTGCCACCGGATCGCCAAGCGCGAAAAGACGGCTCATCTTGGTGCCGAAGGCGATGTAGCCGTCGCCATCGCTGAAATAGGACAGTTTCTGCTGCACGGCCGTCGAATAGGCGAGCGAGAAATCGCCGTAACGGCGCACCAGCGCCAGGCGTTCGTCGTCCGCCAGGTCGCGTCGCGGGACCTTGGGTGCCACGGCATCGAGAAGCCTGTCGAAATAGATGCGCAGGGGCGCCATGAGCTCCGCGTGCCAAGAATGGATGACCTGCCCCCTCAGGTCGCGAATCGCCGGCGCGGCCGATTGCGGTCACGTCGCGCCAGCGCGATATAGGATGCAATTGGCGGCGAATGAAGGGGAAATGTCCGAAAGCGTCCGTATCGTCCATCGGAAACGCGCCACGCGCGTGTAGGGCTTGATATTTCCATTCAATGTTATATATCAAGTTATGAATATGGGCGAATGGTGCTATGGAAGACGTCCTTCGATCCCTCGGCTTTCTCTGCCTCGGCAGCCGGATGAAACGAATAGGCGAGCAGTTGCAGGCCGATACGCAGCGCGTGCTCGACCGCCTGGAGGTGCGCATCCAGTCGAGTCAGTACCCGCTGCTCGCCGCGCTCGACAGGTTGGGTCCGCTGCCGGTCGGAGAGCTGGCGCTATCCCTCGGCGTCGCGCAACCGGGCGTGACGCGCAGCGCGACGCTGCTTGCCGAGCTGGGGCTGGTCGAGGTCAACCCTTCGAATGACGACCAGCGGCGCAGGATCGTTTCGCTGAGCCGCAACGGCCGGCGGCTGGTCGACCAGGCGAAGCGGGAGATCTGGCCGAGCATCGAAAATGCCGTAGCGGGTCTATGCGCCGATCTTTCCGGGCCGCTGCTCGGCCAGCTTGCCGCCATCGAGGATCGTCTGGCCGCGACGCCGCTCGATCGTCGCGCCGAAAACACCAGGGTGGCCGCGTCGTGAAACATCTTCTCGACCGCCCCATCTGGAGCGCGCTTACGACGCGGCACCAGGCTCTCGCCGAAGGGGGTGAGCTGGCGAGGCGATATCGCCCGTCGATCGTTCCTTTCGCGGCCACCGCAGCCGACGATGCGGACAGCCTGCGGGCGCTGGCCAGGCTTCTCCCACCGGGCGAAGCCGCCGTGCTGGTCCAGGCGGACGAGATCGCCTTGCCGCCGCAAATTTCCGCTGTTTCGACGGCGACGCTGGTGCAGATGATCGCCGAGCAGCCGATGCCGGCGACACCAGACGGGCGCATCCGGCAGCTGATGAAAGACGACGCAGCGGAAATGCTGGCGCTCGCGTTGCTCACCAAGCCCGGTCCCTTCACGCTGGAGGCGCTGAGCCTCGGCGATTTCTGGGGCATCAGGATCGACGGCCGGCTGGCGGCGATGGCCGGCGAGCGCATGAAGCAGCCTGGCTGCAGCGAGCTCAGCGGCGTGTGCACGCATCCGGACTTTCGCGGCCGCGGTCTTGCCAGCCTGCTGTCAACGTTCGTCGCCGGCCGGATCGCAGCACGCGGCGAGGTACCATACCTGCACGCCTATGAAAGCAATGCCGCGGCGACCGGACTCTACGAATCGATCGGCTTCCGTTTGAGAAGCAGGATGAACATGGCCATGGTTCAACGCGCCGAATAAGCACTGGCAGCGGATGTCTCTCGCTTCGTCATCCACGGGCGGAGCGAGGAGCGTAGCGACGAAGCGCAGACCCGAGGATCCATTCCGTGACATGCGAGCGTCGCAACGGTGCAGAATTCTGCTCCGCTGCGCCCTGCGATCGCAGTCACGGCATGGATTCCAGGGTCTACGCGACGGAGCTTCGCTCCTGCTCCGCCCTGGAATGACGACGTCGGGGAGGGCGTTAGCCAATCCCCAACGTCGAGCTGTCGGTCCGTGCTACCCCTAGCGCGTCACACCGCGATCTTGCCGCCGCCCTGCTTCGTGATGGCAACGACGGACGGCCGCACCGGCATGTCCGGCTTGAAATCCGGCCAGCGGGTCGACGGGTCCTCGTAATAGGACGGGCGGCCAAAACCTTCCCAGTCCTCGCCGCCGTCGCCCGGATGCTGGACGGCGACGAAAGCGGTCTGGTCGTCCGGCGAAAACAGCGGGCCGCACATTTCGGCGCCGATCGGCACGCGGAAGAACAGTTTCGACGTTGCCCGCGCGTCACCCTCGGTATCGACCGCCCAGAGACCGTCGGTGCGGCCGGTGGCCTTCGGGCCCTGGCCGTCGGTGGCGACCCACAGGCGCCCGGCGGAATCGACGGTGCAATTGTCAGGCATGCCGAACCAGCCATGGGCGGTGGTCGCGGTCGAGAAGGTGGCGCCGACATCGGCAACGGAAGGATCGCCGCATTTCAACAGCACTTCCCATTTGCCCTTGGTGGCGGCGAAATCGCCGCCGTCCTCGACGATTTCGATGATGTGGCCGAAAGCGTTGTCGGCGCGCGGATTGGCGGCGTCGACCTGCTCGGACTTGCGCTTGGAATTGTTGGTCAGCATGACATAGACCTTGCCGTTGCCGGCATTGGGCTGGATATCCTCCGGCCGGTCCATCTTGGTGGCGCCGAGCAGGTCGGCGGCGCGGCGCGTCTCGATGAGAACGTCGGCCTGGGAAGCAAAGCCGTTCTCGGCCGTCAGCGGGCCTTGACCGAAAACGATCGGCATCCATTCGACCGAGCCGTCCTCGGCGAATTTGGCCACATGCAACGTGCCGTCGTCGAGCAGGTCCAAGTTGGCGGCGCGGTCGTTCGGGTTGAAAATCCCCTTGGTGACGAATTTGTAGACATAGTCGAAGCGCTCGTCGTCGCCGAGATAGAAGACGACGCGGCCGTCCTTGGCGACGATCGATTCGGCGCCCTCATGCTTGAAGCGGCCCATGGCGGTGCGCTTCCTCGGCACGGAGTTGGGATCGTTGACGTCGACCTCGACGATCCAGCCGAAACGATTGGGCTCGTTCGGCTCCTTGGCGAGGTTGAAGCGGTCGTGATGCGTGCCCCACTCATAGGCGCCTTCCGGAATGCCGAGGCGCTTGTAATTGGCGGCTTCGCTGTGGCCCTCCGGCAATTCGCCCGAGAAATAGCCGTGGATGTTCTCCTCGGCCATCACATAGGTGCCCCAGGGCGTGACGCCGCCGGCGCAATTGTTGAGGGTGCCGATGACCTTGGTACCGGACGGGTCCGCATTGGTCTTGACGCGGTCATGGCCCGCCACCGGGCCGGAGAGCGCCATCTCGGTGGTGGACATGATGCGGCGGTTGAGCTTGCCGTCGCGCACCACTTGCCATTTGCCCTCTTGCTTGCGGATCTCGACGATGGTGCCGCCATGCGCGGCCATCTCGACATCGACCTGCTCCTTCGAGAGCGGCGCCACCTCGGCCTTCTTCTTGCCGTCCTTCTCGACGACCGAGACGATGCCGGGGAACATCAGATGCGGGTTGGTGTATTCGTGGTTGACGACCAAAAGGCCGTGCTCGGCCGAGCCGTCGATCGGAATATAGCCGACATAGTCGTTGTTGTAGCCGAACTGTCTTGCCTGGGCTTCGGCCGACTGCTTCAGCGGATCGAAGTCGGGGGAATCGGCAAACAGCGGATCGCCCCAGCGCAACAGCACGTCGGCGTCATAGCCGGGCGCGACATGGTGCTTGTCGTCGATGCCGGCTTCGAGCTCGTCGAACTTGAAGGCCGAAGCTTCAGCGGCGCGCGCCTCGTCGGCCGCGACCAGCGCCAGCGGGCTGACGGTGGCGGCGATGGCCGACACGGCCAGCGAACCCATGAGAAAGCCGCGGCGCGAGAAACGCGCGGCGATGATCTCGCCCATGGTGCGGTTGTCGGTCGGGTTGACCGGAGGGCCGTCATTTTCCTCGAGCTGGCTGGTGCGGAAACGGGTCTCAGGGGTCACGGTCATGAGTTTGTCCTCGGGCTTCTTGAGTGGCTGGGGATCTTGACCTTTCGACCCCTAAAGCGCGCCGATCACATTTTCGTGACACTGCCGTGATTGAACCGCAATAGTTGTTTGCCGGCTCGCGGCGGCTTTTGCGACACCCGGCTTCGGTCCCTTGAGCGCCTGCGCTCCGCTGCGGTCGGCTTGACGACATCGCCCGCTTCGGAAACAAGGGCTGGCCGGCGTGGCGACGGCGTTTCAAAAAGGGACGGCAAGGTGAGCTTCTGGGGACTGGCGCAACTCGGCATTTCGACCGTGATATTCCTGCTGGCGGCGACGGCGGCCAAGCAATGGGGCATGGCGCCGAGCTTGGCCAAGCTCCTTTTGACGCTGGCGCTCTACTCGGCCGGCAATCTGATCATGCTGAGGCTGGTGCGCGAGTTCGGCATGTCGGTATCGTTCAGCCTGTCGGCGGTGATCCAGCTCGTCGCAGTCAATGTCGTGGCGCTCGCCTTCTTCGGCGAGCGGCTCAATGCCTTGCAGGCGACCGGTGTGGTGCTGGCGATCGCCGCCGTCGCGCTGATCACGCTCGGGCCCTATATGCAGCGGCTGTAGCTGGACCCGAGGGCCCGAATGAAATCGACCGCCAACGCGCTCCTCAACAGGTTGGAATTCCCGGTGCTCGTGGCTGGGCTGGTGATCGCCGGCGGGCTGTGGGGCCTGGTGGAACTCATGGAGGTGGCGCGCGCCACGACGCCGCATGCCTTCGATACGGAGATCCTGCTCGCCTTCCGCCACGCCGGGCAGCCGGACAGCCCGATCGGCCCGTACTGGCTGGAGGGCGCGGTGCGCGACATCACCGCGCTGGGCAGCACCGCCGTGCTGGCGCTGATCACGACGGCGACGATCGTCTATCTGCTCCTGATCCGCAGACCCTCGACAGCCCTGTTCATGTTCGCGGCCGTCGCCGGCGGGCAAGCGCTCTCCAGCCTGCTCAAGCTCGAGGTCGACCGGCCGCGGCCCGATCTCGTCTCGCATCTCGTCACCGAGACCTCGCTCTCATTCCCCAGCGGGCATGCCATGCTGTCGGCCGTGACCTATCTGACGCTCGGTTCCTTGGCGGCCCGCTTCCTGCCGGACCGGACGACCAAGGTCTTCGTGCTCGGCCTCGCCGTGCTCACCACCGTGCTGGTCGGCGCCAGCCGCGTCTATCTCGGCGTGCATTGGCCCTCCGACGTGCTTGCGGGCTGGTGCGCGGGCTTTGCCTGGGCCATGCTGTGCTGGCTCGCGGCGCGCCTGCTGCAGCGACGCAAAGTGGTAGCCGACAGCGATTGACCGATGCCGCACAGATGCGCGCCGCGCGGGCGTTGACGGGCATCGACCAGAAGACGCTGGCCGAGCGCGCCGGAGTCTCGCTGCCGACGATCCAGCGCATGGAAGCGAGCGGCGGCGTCGTCAGGGGCGTGGTCGACACCCTGATGAAGGTCATCCAGGCGCTCGACGAGGTCGGCGTGGAGCTGATTGGCGAAAACCAGGCCAGCGAGCGCGGCGGCCGGGGCGTGCGCCTCAAGGCCACCGCGGCGCAGAACCCGCAAGGCTGAGCCGGCAAGCCGAAATGCGGGATGCTGGCGAGACAGCACCGGCGAGTGGCGAAAGCCGCGCAACATCCGATCTCCCGCTTGTGGGGGAGATGGCCGGCAGGCCAGAGGGGGGCGCTGTCCCGCCGGCGTTTCAAGGCTTCTCCGCCGCATGGCTCAATCCAGCGATAGCGCGACGACCTCGCCTTCGCCCATCAGCGGCACGAAGATGCGCTTGCCGTCTGTGCCGATGTCGGCGCTGCCCGGCTTGAACTGCGCCACGGCAGTGGGTGCGCCGCCGGGCTTGTAGCCGTAGAGCGTGCCGGTCATGTAGGCGGTGGCGTAGATGGTGTCGCCGATGGCGACGACGCCGTCGAGATCGGCGAATTTTTGGGCGCCCGGCAGCGGCGCGACCTTCCTGGTGGCGAGGTCGACCGACAGCAATCCGCCCGGCTCGGCGGTGCTGAAATCGGTCTTGTCGATGCCCTTGCCCCAGGACGCGACGATCAACCTGTCGCCATCGGCAAAGACGCCGTTCGGCGAGGCGAGCAGCGCATCCTTGACGAACAGCTCCGGTCGGTCGCCGTCGATGCGGTATATCGTGTCGGCCAGCATGTCGCTGACATAGACCTTGCCGGCGCTGTCGGCAGTCATGTCGTTGAGAAACACAGCGCCCGGCACATCGATGGTCTCGACCAGTCTGCCGCTGGCGAGATCGACGACGCGCACCTTGGTGATGTCGGCGGCGTAGAGCCTGCCGCCGGCGATCGCCATGCCCTTGGGCGCGTCCATGCCGTCCACCCAGTGGCGAGAGACGACCTTGCCGTCCATCGACAAGAGCGACAGGTAGCCATTGCCGTCCACCGCGCCGGGATTGCCGACGATGTTGGAGACGACGATGCGGTTGTGGGCGGCATCGACAAGCGCGGATTCCGGCTGCTCGAAGCCGGTGGCCCGCCAGAGCTCGCCGGCCTGTGCGACGGACACAGCGCCGATGGCGGCGAAGACGGTTGAAGCGAGAAGGTGTTTCATGGGTGCTCTCCGGTGATGACGGCAGAGAGCTAGGATTTTCGATACTTTCCTGGAAGCCGGAACGAGACCAGTATCGCAGTTCAATACGAATTCGCGCGAACGAGGTGCATTCCATGAACGGTCCGATCTTCGAGGCGCTGAAACGGACGTTGAAGGCCAAGGGCCTGACCTATCGGACGCTGGCCGAGCGCATGGGCATTTCCGAGCCGACGGTGAAGCGCATCTTCCATGAGAAGAACTGCAAGCTCGACCGGCTGATGGAGATTTGCGCCGCGGCCGATGTCGAGCTGGAGAACGTGCTCGGCGCGATGAACCGCGGGCCGGGTCCGGCCAACCGCGTCGCGCCGGGGATCGAGCACCGGCTGGCGGCGCGGCCGGCGCTGCTCTTCGTCTTCGTCATGCTGTCGGAGAAGTTCACAGCTGAAGGCATCATGCGCTCGCAAGGCCTGAGCGAAGCTTCGATGTTCCTCTACCTGCGCGACCTCGAGGAGCTCGGGCTGGTGGCGCTGGGGCGCGGCCTGTCGGCAAGGCTGCTCGTCGAGACGCCGATCCAATGGGATTTCGAAGGTCCGCTGAAGCCCCATTTCGAGGTGACCAACAAGAACTTCATCGGCTGGGCGATCGACCATATGGAACAGGGCGCGACCTTCATCAGCTTTTCCAGGCGCATGCGGCCGCAAACGGCGGAAATGCTGCGGCGCGAGGCCGAGGAGCTGGCCGAACGCGCCAGGCTGCTTGCCCATCACGACCAGCACACCACGCCCGAGGACGAGCTCACGGGCTACAAATGGACCTTTGCCTTCGGAGCGACGCCCTTTCCCGCGATCATGCCGATCGGCCCGCATCCGAGGGATGCGGGGGCCAGGGCGGCGAAGGAGAAACGGGCGTTGCCGGCGTAGCTCTGCCCCTTCTCCCCTTGTGGGAGAAGGTGTCGCCGAAGGCGACGGATGAGGGGTGTTCCAGGGAATGAGACGCCGGCGACTAACGAGCGTGTTAGCCAAGCTGGAGCACCCCTCATCCGTCTCGGCGCTGCGCGCCGATCCACCTTCTCCCACAAGGGGCTAGCGTGCGCACACATTTGCTTC
>NZ_VFWS01000146.1:0-12512 GCF_006443065.1 Mesorhizobium sp. B1-1-5
TCAGCCGCGAAGCCGGCCATCGCCGCAAGTTCCTGGCGATCATCGACGACACGCCCGAATGCGAGCGCGCCGTCGCCTATGCCTCGAAACGGGCGCAAAGCACCGGCGGCGTGCTGGTGCTGCTCTACGTCATCGAGCCGGACGACTTCCAGCACTGGCTGGGCGTGGAAAAGATCATGCGCGAGGAAGCCACGGCGACGGCGCGCGCGGCGCTCGACGGCTACGCCAACAAAGTGCGCCAGCATGCGGGGATCGAACCGGAGCTGGTGGTGCGTGAAGGCAAGCCGCCGGAAGAAATCCACAAGCTGATCGAGGAAGACCAGGACATCGCCATCCTGGTGCTGGCCGCCGGCGCCGGCAAGGAAGGCCCAGGGCCGCTGGTCAGCGCGGTCGCCGGCCGGGGAGCCGCCTTCCCGATCCCCGTCACGGTGGTGCCGCAGAACCTGTCCGACGAAGAGATCGACAGCCTGGCCTGACTTGCAGGGGCCTTCCGGCCGGAGCCGGGCTTGCCTGAATTCGCGGCGACCCAAGCCAATCCAAGAACAATGCTACCCTTGGCCGGCATTTGCGGCGCGCCATTTGGAATCGTCATATGCGACATTCCAATGGAGAGCCTGTGGACAAGCCAACGCAGAAGGCAGCCCGAAGCGGAAGATCGAGGGCGAAGAGCAAGGATGGCGGGGCGTCGGCGCAGCCGCGCTCGGCGCCGGCACGAGCCCAGGAGAAAGCCCGGCAGGCGCCTCATGCGCAACAGGAGCGCAAGCAGCGCGTGCTGGCCAAGGGCCATCCGGCGATGGTCGACAGCATCGCCGGCGCGATTACCGTCAAGAACCTCGACATCTATTACGTCATCGCCTCCGACGCGCAGATCCCTGTGAAGGACGGGCACGGTTTCGGGCTCTATTTTCACGATTGCCGGTTCGTCGGGGGCTATCAGATGACCTTGGCAGGTCTGGCGCCGGTCGTCTTGGCCTCGACCGCGCAGAAGGGTTACGCGGCACTTTTTGAACTGACCAACCCAGACCTTCATTCCAAGCAGGGCCGGTTGATCCCCAAGGACGAGCTCGGCATTCGCTGGGAACGCATCCTGGATGCCGACCAGACATGCGTGAGGGAAACCGTGACCGTCCAGAACCTGGGACACGAGGCGCACGACTTTCCGCTGACCTTGCAATTCGGCGCCAGCTTCGAGGACATCTTCAACGTGCGTGGGCTGGTGCATCAAAGTCTCGGCAGGGCCGAGCGTCCCGCCTGGCGGGACGGCAGGCTGCATTTCGTCTATCACGGCGCCGACCGGCTCCGCAGGATGGCGACGATTGCGTTCTCGCCCCGACCCGATGCGTCATACAAGACGACGGCCGAATTCCAGATCGACGTGCCGGCGGGAGCCACGCGAACGATCGCGGTCACGATCGAGTTGAAGGAACAGCCGGAGGACGCCGCGGCGGACCGACTGAACCAGCGCCCGGCGGCCACGCTCGACAGCCTTGCCGGCAAACTCCGGACAAACTCCGAAGAATGGCTGGAGCGGCATACGAAGCTCGACAGCGACAGCTTTCTGCTCAACAGCATCATGGACAGATCGCTGCGCGATGTGGCGATGCTGCGCTCGGAGTTGGGAAGCCGTGAATATTTTGCCGCCGGCGTGCCCTGGTTCGCTGCCCTGTTCGGCCGCGACAGCCTGATCGTCGCATTGGAGATGCTCGCCTTTCAGCCTGAGATCGCCGCGCAGACGCTGCGCCTCCTGGCCAGCTATCAGGGAAGCCGGACGGACCGGTGGCGGGAGGAACAGCCCGGCAAGATCCTGCACGAGTTGCGGGTCGGCGAACTCGCGCGCGCCGGCGATGTCCCTCATGCCAGGTTCTACTGCACGGTGGACGCCACCCCGCTCTTCCTGCTGCTTCTCGGCCGCCACGCCGCCTGGACCGGCGATCTCGACCTGTTCCGCGAATTGCAGGCGCCGGTGGAAAAGGCATTGGACTGGATCGCCAAGGCCGGAGACGATCACGGCAAGGGCTATCTGAAGTATCGGAGCATGTCCGCCGAGGGGCTCGTCAACCAGGGATGGAAGGATTCGGGCGATGCCATCGTCAGGGCCGACGGCGACCTCGCCAAGCCGCCGATCGCGCTTGTCGAGGCGCAGGGCTATGTCTTTGCAGCCAAACAGGCCATCGCCGACCTCTATGAGCGCGATGGCGAACCGGGTCGCGCCAAACAGCTTCGCCAGGAGGCCGATGGGCTTCGAAGACGCTTCAATCACGATTTCTGGTGTGAGGAGAAGAGCATCTTCGCGCTCGCGCTTGAAGCGAGAGGCCGGCAAGCCGCGGTCGTTTCGTCAAACCCCGGCCAGGCGCTGTGGTGCGGTATCGCGGACCGCGACAAGGCTCGCCGGTCGATCGCGCGGCTGATGCGGGACGACGTGTTCAATGGCTGGGGGGTGCGTACGCTTGCCGCCTCGGAGCGGCGCTACAATCCCGTCGGTTATCATCTGGGAACAGTCTGGCCACATGACAATGCGCTCGTGGCCGCCGGCTGCAGGCAATATGGCGAGGACGACGCGGCGCTGCGGATCTTCACGGCGGTCGCCGAGGCGGCGATGCATTTTCGCCATCACAGGCTGCCTGAAGCGATGGCAGGCTTTCCACGCGCCGATTTCCAGGTGCCGGTGCACTATCCGGTGGCTTGTCACCCTCAGGCTTGGGCGGCCGGCGCCGTGCCCTTCATGCTGACGGTGTGCCTCGGCCTGGAACCCGACGCCTTCGCGAACAAGCTGCGGATCGTGCGGCCGCGACTGCCCGGTTTCGTGAACCATGTCGAACTTCGCGGACTGCGCGTCGGCAAGGGCAGCGCCGATCTCGAATTCAGGCGAACGAAAACAGGCGCCGAGGTCGATATATTGCAGACGAGTGGACAACTGACCGTCGAAGTTGGAGGATGAGGACTGCCACGGTTCGGATGCCCCGCCATGGCAAAACATTCCGCCAGCCAGCCGTTCGGGCGACGCGTTTCGCTTGAATGTCCAGCCGATAGAGCCTATTTAGAACTATTCCAAACTATCGGCCCGGGAAGGGCCTGGAGATACCCATGTTCATCCAGACCGAATCGACGCCGAACCCGGCGACGCTGAAATTCCTGCCGGGCAAGGAAGTGCTGCGCGAAGGCACAGCCGATTTCCGCAACGCCGAAGCCGCGGCGGAGGCCTCGCCGCTGGCTGGCCGCCTGTTCGAGATCCCGGGCGTCACCGGCGTCTTCTTCGGCTATGATTTCATCACTGTGACCAAGGACGGTCCGGACTGGCAGCACCTGAAGCCGGCGATCCTCGGCGCCATCATGGAGCATTTCATGTCCGGTGCGCCGGTCATGGCCGCGACCGCTCCGGCGAGCCAGGCCGGCGAGACCGGCGAGTTCTATGACAAGGCCGACGAAGAGCTGGTGCTGACCATCAAGGAATTGCTCGACACGCGCGTGCGCCCGGCCGTTGCCCAGGACGGCGGCGACATCACCTTCCGCGGCTTCGAGAATGGCACCGTGTTCCTGCACATGAAGGGCGCCTGCGCCGGCTGCCCGTCATCGACGGCAACGCTGAAGCACGGCATCCAGAACCTGCTTCGCCACTTTGTTCCGGAAGTCCAGCAGGTCGAGCAGGTCGCCTGAGAACCCACTTCGCCGACCGCTTCGTGCGGCGAAGCAAATTCCGATCCAAGACGCAAAAACAAAAAACCGGGCCCCAACAGCCCGGTTTTCTGTTTTTGGACGTCTTGTTGTTGCCTAGACGGTCCGCTTGCGAAAGCTTTTGGCCTCGGCCTTCGTGATCACATCACGATGACCTTGGCGCCGACCGACGTGCGGTCGTAAAGATCGATAATGTCCTGGTTCATCAGCCGGATGCAGCCCGACGACATCGCCTTGCCGATCGAGAACCATTCGGGGCTGCCATGCAGGCGGTAGCCCATGTCGCCGCCCTTGTTGAAGAGATACATGGCGCGCGCGCCGAGCGGGTTCTTCAGGCCCGGCTCCATGCCGCTGGCGAATTTGGCGAGCTCGGGCTGGCGCTTGATCATCTGCGAGGGCGGCGTCCAGGTCGGCCATTCGCGCTTCAGCGCGATATGGGCCGTGCCGTGCCATTCAAAACCCTCCCGGCCGACGCCGATGCCGTAGCGCATCGCCATGCCGTCGCCCTCGATGAAATAGAGGAACTTGTTCTGCGTATCGACGATGATCGTGCCCGGCCTTTCCGACGAGTCGTACCGCACTTCCTGGCGGTGGTACCTGGCGGGGACCTTCTCGATCGGGATGCGCGGCAGTTGATAGCCGGCATCGGTCATCGCGCCATAGTTGTTGGTGAACATTTGCCCACCGATGGTGCTGCACCCGCTGATCGCGGTCGACAGCGCAAGAGCGGCGAGGATTGCAAATGACTTCAAGCGCATGAAAAGGTCCGACGCCCCGCCTCTATACCAGCGGCACGAGTCGGCCGCTTTGTTGCCACCATTCATGCTGGCATTTCTTTTGCTTGCCAAGCGCGCACTGCTTATATGCAGGACCTTACGCGCCGGTAAGTGCCCGACTGCGGCATTTTCGCAACAGGCCTTACAGGATTGTGAAGCAAAATCAATGGGGCGACTCGGAGAGCCGCCTGCGATGCGAGGAGAGCGCCATGAATGTCGGTGATGCCGCCGAGCGTTCCGGCTTGCCGGCCAAGACCATCCGCTACTATGAGGAGATCGGACTGATCCGCCCGGCGCGGGCCGAGAATGGCTATCGCGATTATTCCGGCGACGATATCCACCGGCTCGCCTTCCTGCGCCGTGCGCGCAATCTCGGCTTCTCAATCGACGATTGCAGGCAGCTTATGGCGCTCTATCAGGATCGCGACCGCGCCAGCCACGATGTGCGCGAGATCGCCGCCGCCCATGTCAGGGCGATCGAGGAAAAGGTACGCGAATTGCAGTCGATGCGCTCGACGCTTCAGAAGCTGATCCACGCCTGCCACGGCGACGACCGCCCGGACTGCCCAATCCTGGACGACATGGCGGGCGCGGCGGACCAGGTATCCGCCTGACAGAAACTACCCGCCGCGATATTGCGTGGGCGAAGCGCCGAAGCGGGCCCGGAACCGCCGGTTGAAGTAGGACACGTCGTTGAACCCCGCGGCGAGCGCGATGTCGCTTACCTTGGTCGCGTCGTTGCGGATGTCCGACAGCATGGCGCATGCCTTGCGCAGCCGAAGCTCCAGCACGCGCTCGGCAAAGGTGCTGCCACTCTCGAGCAGAAGCGTGTTGAGATATCGACGCGAAAGCCCGACGGCGCGAGCGACCATCTCCGTCGACAGCGCCGGGTCGGCGAAGCGTGCTTCGATCACCGCCACCGCCTCGCGCAGCCGCGCCGCGCGCAGCCCGCGGCCGGTCGCGATTTCCGCGGCATCGCCCTTGGCCCCCAGCGCCAGCACGATCAGATCGGCCAGCGCCGCCCCGGCCTGCCGCGACAGCGCCGGCTCCGCGTCAACCTCGTCGGATTGAAGCAGGAAATCGATCGTGCGTTCCAGATGCCGCACGGCGGGGTTTGCCGGGTCGAGCCGCGTTACCGGGCGGTCGTCGGCACGCGGCACCTGTCTCAGCAACGAGGCGCGGGGGATGGAGGCCAAGATCCAGGAAGTGACGCCGTTCGTGAAACTTTGGCAGGGTTGGGCGACGTTGTAGGCGATGCCGTTGCCCCGCTGCAGCGACAGGTCGCAATCGGCAACCGACCATATCTGCGGCTTGGGGCTGCGGTAAAATCCCACGAAGATATCGTCGCGGTCGTTGGCGACATGCCGGCGGGTGCGCACATAGTACTCGGTCGTGGTCTCGAACAGGCCGACGCGAAGCTCGCCGAGGAAGCGCATCTTGGTCGCCGTCGCGAACCGCTTGTCCTCGGCATGCCTGATCTCGGCATCGCCAAGCTGCTCCATCCACATGTCGCGCCAGAGGCGAAAGCGATCCTTGTCGCTCAGATGCGCTGGCAGGCTGTCCGACGAAAAATCGATCTTCTGCATTGGCGGAAATCTGTTTGCCCCGCCTTCAGCCTAGCACGGCCGCCACAGACTCGGATCGGCAAAAAAAGAGGCAATCAGGCCGCCCAGTCCAATTCCAGAGCCACCCGGTCCAAGCCGCGATCATTTGGGTCGGCGCTCGTTGCAGCGGCGCCACATTGCGAATCGATTTTCAAACCCAGCCCGCCCATCCAATGCCGGAGCCCGTCGGTCCAAGACGGTAGCCGCGAAATCAGCCATGGCTGCACGGGCCAGGATCAAACTTCGAGGACTTTTGCATGAGACTTTTGTGCGCGGCCGGAATCGTCATCGTGAGCATGTTGCCGCCGGCGGCAATGGCGGCCGACATGAACGCCGCGGCGCAAGAACCGGCCCGGGACTGGAGCGGGTTCTATCTTTCGGCAGGCGGCGGGTTCGGATGGTGGAGCGCTGATCAGTACACGGATTTCGGGGGCTTTCCCGCGCCCGGACCATCCGAGGGCACCTCGGGCAACGGCGGCTTCGGCACGGTAGGTGGCGGCTTCGACTGGCAATTTGCTCCCAGTTGGGTGGCCGGCGTCTTTGCCGACGTTCAGTTCGGCGACATCAGGGGCACGATAAGGGCGCCCTTCGAGCAATATTACGGCACCACGAGCAACAGGCTGAACTATGCTGCCGGTCTTCGTCTCGGCGTGCTCGCAACGCCAAACGCGCTGATCTATGTCAATGGCGGCTACAGCCATGCCGAGTTCACCGGTTCAGGCCTGAACCCGCTTCCGCTGCCGCCCGCCATCAATGTCGCCGGACAACACTACGACGGCTGGTTCGTAGGCGCCGGCATCGAAAACTCGCTCGACTTCACCGGTATCTCCTCCCCCAGTTGGTCCATGAAAACCGAATACCGTTTCGCCAACTACGGCCGTAAAAACGCGCAGATGTATGTCGTTCCCACCGGCGTTCCGGACAACGCGATCGCGTTCAAGCCAACGGTGCAGACGCTTTCGTTCTCGCTCGTCTACCGATTCAACGAGGCGGGAAGCACCGGCTTCTGAGAAACTGCCTCAGCGCTTCCAGAAATCGCGGTGCGGAGCGAGCATCTCGTCCGCGATTTCGGGAAAGGGGCCGAAGACCTCGATCTTTTTCTGGCCGGAGGCGAACACAGTGCGCGAGGCAAGGTTCATGGTCGGGTTCTCCGCGTGATCGTCGGTGAGCGCCAGAAGGCTGGTTTCCTCGACCCCGTAGACCAGGCGCCCGATATTCGCCCAATACATCGTACCGGCGCACATCGCGCATGGTTCGAAGGTCGAGACCAGCGTGCATTGCCAGAGGAACTCCGGCTCATAGGCCGCTGCGGCGCGGCGGGCCAACTCGGTCTCGGCATGGCGCACCGTGTCGAGATTGCCCTGCCGCATCAAAATGCGATCGTCCGGCCCGACCAGCACGCAGCCGAACGGATGATGCCCATGCGCCGCCGCCTCGCGCGCGACGGCATCGGCGGACCTAAGGTGGGCGAGCATCTGGTCGCGGGTCATGGGAGAATTCCTTTCATGGCGAGATTGCTGCCATGAGGCATGACCAGCAAGGCTAATCTTCTCGGAACCACGGCTCAAGCATCTACTTGGCTTTGCGCTCCACCCATTCCTGGCTTGGTGCTATTTTGACGATCACGCACAATGAGATTGCCGGCATGACTATCCAGGAGGACATCGAACGGGTCGAGCAGCATATCCGCGAGATCGAAGAGCGGATCGAGCGCCAGCGCGCGGTCATCACGCAGGCCGAAGAAAACGGCCTGCCGACCGACGGCCCGAGCAACTTCCTGTGGTTCCTGAAAGAGGCATTGAGCCTGAGCCGCGATCACCTGGCCAGGCTTCTGGCGGATGAATTTCGAGCGGGGGACTCGCAGTAGCGGGCATCGCCTCAGAATCGACCCGACAATCGCCGGCCTGATAGGGGTTCAAACCGTGAACAAAATCTGGCATGGTGCCTCCCATGCCACTCGTTTCCCCGATTCCCCTTAACCCGTTGATCGACGGCCGCCAGTCGGAGCGCGCCATGCTGGTGCGGCGCGGCGTGCAGCGGCTGCTCACCGAAATGGGCGCGCATATGCTGCCGGAGCTGTCTTTGGCCACCGGGCGGCGCGCCGATCTCGTGGCGCTGACCAGGCAGGGCGATATCTGGATCATCGAGATCAAATCTTCGATCGAGGATTTCAGGGTCGACCGCAAATGGCCGGACTACCGGCTGCATTCCGACCGCTTCTTCTTCGCCACGCATCCCGGCGTTCCCCAGGACATCTTCCCCGAGGAATGCGGCTTCATCCTCTCCGACGGCTATGGCGCGGAGATCCTGCGCGATGCACCCGAGCACCGCATGGCGGCAGCGACGCGCAAGGCGCTGATGCTGCGGATTGCCCGTGCGGGCGCCGCGCGGCTGCTGGCGGCCGAGCTTGCCGGCGTGGCGGTGCCCGCGCTGGATAGCGAGAGCGAGTAGTGCCGGGCTGGGCGTCGCGGCCCCACCTAGTCCACCTCCTCGTCCACCCCACTCGCCGCCGGCGCCATGAGCAGGATGGCGGCGCCCAAGAGGGCGGCAATCAGCGAGCCGGCGAGGATGCCGACCTTCACCGCGTCCTGCAGCGCCGGGTCGCCGGCGAAGGCAAGCAGGCCTATGAACAGGCTCATGGTGAAGCCGATGCCGCAAAGCAGCGAAATGCCCAGCATGTGCAGCCAGCCGGCATTGGCCGGCAGGTCGGCGAGGCCAAACCGGATGGCCATGGCCGAGGAGCCGAAGACGCCGACCAGCTTGCCGAGCACCAGGCCGGCGGCGACGCCAAGCGTCAGCGGCTCGACAAGCGCTGCAAGGCTCAGGCCGCCGAGCGAGACGCCGGCATTGGCGAAGCCGAAGATCGGGATGACAAGGAAGGGCACCAGCCCATGCAAGCCGTGTTCCAGCCGGTGCAGCGGCGAATGCTCGAGATCATGGCCGATGCCGGGAGACCGCTCCAGCGGGATGGTGAGCGCCAGCGCCACGCCGGCGAGCGTCGCATGCACGCCCGACTTGAGCACCAGCACCCATAGCAATGCGCCAAGCAAGAGATACGGCCAGAGCTTCATGGCCCGCATGCGGTTGAGCACGACGAGCAGCGCGATGACTGCGAAGGCGGCGGCCAGATAAGCGAGTGACAGGCCGCTGGTGTAGAACAGCGCGATGATGATGACGGCGCCGAGATCGTCGATGATGGCCAAAGCGGTGAGGAAGACCTTCAGCGAGGCCGGCACGCGGCTGCCCAGCAGCGAGAGCACGCCGAGCGCGAAGGCGATGTCGGTGGCGGTGGGGATCGCCCAGCCGGAGATCGCTGCCGCATTGTCGCGGTTGATCAAGACATAGACCAGCGCCGGCACCGCCATGCCGCCGGCGGCGGCGATGCCGGGCAGCACGCGGCGCGGCCAGGTCGAAAGCTGTCCGTCCAGCATCTCGCGCTTGATCTCGAGCCCAACCAGCAGGAAGAACACCGCCATCAGCCCGTCATTGATCCAATGCGATACGCTGAGCGGCCCGAGATAGGCGTGCAGGACGGCGAAATAAGTTTCGGCCAAAGGCGAATTGGCGACGATCAGGGCAAGGGCTGCGGCCATCATCAGGATGATGCCGCCGGCGGCCTCGCCGTCGAGGAACTCACGCAGGATCGATTTCGGCCGCTTATCTTGCATGGTCGCTCCGTCCCGTCACCCGGCCTGTCGACCGGAAACCTATAACCTAATGATGCGCAGCCCGGCTGGCGAAGCAAGCGTTCGAGTCCACATTGACAGATCACCTGCTTCGGAAGTTGGCCGAAACGCCCGTCGCTTCGTCATCCACGGGCGAAGCAAGGAGCGAAGCGACGCGGCGCAGACCCGAGGATCCATTCCGTGACGTCAGAGCGTTGCGACGGTGCAGAATTCCGCTCCGCTGCGTTCTGAGGCCGGGGTCACGGAATGGATCCTAGGGTCTTCGCGACGGAGCTTCGCTCCTGCTTCGCCCTAGGATGACGACGCTGGTTCACCGCGGCGCGCGCTTTGCCAGTATCCGCTGCAAGGTCCGGCGATGCATGTTCAACCGTCGCGCCGTCTCGGAGACGTTGCGGTCGCACATTTCGTAGACGCGCTGGATGTGCTCCCAGCGCACGCGGTCGGCCGACATCGGGTTTTCCGGAGGCGCGGCGCGCTCGCCGGAGGTGCGGGTAAGCGCGGCGAAGACGTCGTCGGCGTCGGCGGGCTTTGACAGGTAGTCGATGGCGCCGAGCTTCACCGCCGTCACCGCCGTGGCAATGTTGCCGTAGCCGGTCAGGATGATAGCACGGGCGTCGTTACGCTTTTCGCGGATGACTGCCACGACATCGAGGCCGTTGCCGTCGCCGAGGCGCATGTCGACCACGGCATAGGCCGGCGGATGAGCGCGCGCCTTGGCGACCGCCTCTTCCACGCTCTCCGCCGTCTCGACCACAAAACCCCGGGTCTCCATGGCCCGGGCAAGCCGGGTGAGGAACGGCTTGTCGTCCTCGACGATGAGCAAGGAGGTGTCCTCGCCCTCGACCATTGCGCCCGTAGTTTCGTCTCCGTTCATCTTATCGGCATCCTACCGATCCAAAGCGCGCCGCGCCGAGACCCATTCTGGCGAAGCCCCTTCAAATCCTTGTTTCCGGGCATGTCGACTTCCTGAAATCGCTGCACAGTTTTGGGCGACATGCCTCACTTTCACGCAGATACAGTCCTGCAAGAGCAATGTCCAATTTTTAGAGCCGGCAACAGAGCTGCCATGCGGTAAATGCAAGGTTTACGCTATCCAACCAAGGTTTAGGCATTGTCGAACATTGTGGCCGAGGCCTGGTCCTGGTTGAGGAAGACGCCGCGCGGCCAGGCGATCTGCACCACCGCGCCTTCGCCCAGCCCGCTCGAATTGCGGAAATCGATGGTGGCGCCCGACCGTTCCAGCAAGGTCTTGGCGATAAACAGCCCCAGTCCCAGGCCGCCACCAGCCTCGGTGCCCTGGCGCGTCGACACATAGGGCTCGCCGATGCGGTCGATGATCTCGGCCGGAAAGCCCGGCCCGTCATCGGTGATCGAGAAGATGACCTTCTCATTGTCCCAGCTCCAGCTGACAGTGACCGACTTGCGGGCGAAATCGACGGCATTCTCGACCAGGTTGCCGAGCCCATAGATGACGCCGGGGCTGCGCTGGCCGACCGGCTCGGGGCCGATGCGCTCGCCGGGCCGCAGCCGGATCGAGATGCCGAAGTCGCGATGCGGCGCCGTCACCTCCTCGACCAGCGAGGTGAGCGGCATGCGCGACAGGTGCGCTTCGCCTTCCGAGGAAAGGCTGGTCAGCCGCTTCAGGATTTCGCGGCAGCGCTCGCTCTGCGAGCGCAGGAGCTTCACGTCCTCGCCGTATTTCGGGTCCTTGCCGAGCGCCTTTTCCATCTCCTTGGCGACGACGGTGATGGTGGCCAAGGGCGTGCCGAGCTCGTGCGCGGCCGCAGCCGCCAGCCCGTCCAGCGCCGACAGATGCTGCTCGCGCTGCAGCACGAGCTCGGTGGCGGCCAGCGCGTTGGCGAGCAGGCGCGCTTCCGCCGCCACGCGGAAGGCATAGATGGCGGTGAAGGCGATCGAGGCGAAGACGGCCATCCACATGCCGGCGACATAGATGAACGGCATCGGCAGAGGCGCGTGCTCGTACCAGGGCAGCGGCAGGTGGAAAAACACCAGCAGCGTGGCGGCTATCATGATCAGCGCGCCCAGCACCGCGGTCATGCGCAGCGGCAGCGAAGCGGCCGAGATGACGACCGGCACGGAAAGCAGCACGCAAAACGGATTGGTGAGGCCGCCGGTCATGTAGAGCAGGCCGGTGAGCTGGACGCCGTCGAAGGTGAGGATCGCGAAGGCCGAAAGCGGGGTCAGGCGATGCGCCGCCGGATAGCGGAAGGTGAGCCACAGGTTCATCCAGGCCGAGCAGGCAATCAGCGCAAAGCACATCGATACCGGCAGCGGGAATTTCAGGCCATAGGCGACGACAAGCACGGTCAGGCTCTGGCCGACGATGGCCAGCCAGCGCAGACGGATCAGCGTGTTGAGCCGCAACCGCTGGCTTTGCTGGGTATCGGGCGCGCGCAGGATGTTGATCATCGACTTACGATTATAGCCGCGAGAGGGTAAGCGCTAGTAGCCCCATAAGAGCGACTTGGCCGGTTGACAGCAGGTATTTCATCGTTTTCTCGGCCCTTGGCCGAGGCTTCGCGACTTCGTCATCCACGGGCGGAGCGACGCGAAGCGGAGCGCAGACCCATTCCGTTACCTTGACCGTAGAATGCAGCGGAGCAGAATTCTGAACCGTGGCAACGCTCGGAAGTCACGGAATGGATCCTCGGGTCTACGCGCGTCGCTTCGCTCCTTGCTCCGCCCGTGGATGACGACGTGATGGGCGTTTGTGCCAATCGCCCACCTACGCCGTCCGCTAACGCGAGCTGGCC
>NZ_VFWS01000147.1:0-11769 GCF_006443065.1 Mesorhizobium sp. B1-1-5
CCCCTACTCCCCTACTCCCCTACTATCCGATCTTGACCGGAATCCGAGCCTCGATCCGACTGAAGACGAAGACCAGGATACCGGTGATCGTCATATAGATCAGCGCCAGCAGCAGCAAAGGCTCGTAGGTCAGATAGGTGTCCTGGCGCACCTTGGAGGAGACGGCGAAGATGTCGATGACGCTGATCGTCGCCACCAGCGGGGTCGACTTCAACTGCAGCACGGTCTCGCCGGTCAGCGTCGGCAGCGCACGGTAGAAGGCCTGCGGCAACCAGATGCGCCGGAAGATTTTCCAGCGGCTCATGCCGAACGCGCGGGCGGCCTCCAACTGTCCGCGCGGCACGCCGGCGAATGCGCCCCGCATCACTTCACCCTCGTAGCCGGCGAAGGAGAAGGTCAGCGCCACCACGCCATACGGCCAGGCCTGCCTGAGATACGGCCAAAGCCACGATTCGCGGATCCATGGATATTGCGGAAAGATCGAGCCGAGGCCGTAATAGAGCAGCCAGAGCTGCAGGAGCAGCGGCGTTCCCCGGATGATGGTGCAGAAGACCTTCGCCGGTGCCGAGAACCAGATCGGTCCGCCTGCCTGGGCGAGCCCGAGCGGCACGGCCAGCGCAAAGCCCAGCGCGCAGGTCACGGCGAGGATCCAAAGCGCCCGCCAGATGCCCATCAGGCCCATTTCCCAATATTGCGGCAGCCAGTCCCAGCGCATGAAGACGGCGGCGCACAGAACCAGCGCCAGCCCGATCAGGATCAGCACGATGCGGTGCGGCTTGAGCCAGATCGAGGCGCGCGCCGCCATGTGGATCGCGGAGGCTTCGGCGGACATCAGCGCGCCTCTCTGACGGAGGGCATGCCGCGCCGCGACCAGGCCTCGACGCGGCCGATGATCAGGTTGGAGAACAGCGAGAGCGCGAGATAGAGCGCGCCGGCCGCAAGATAGAAAAGAAGGTAGGCCTTGGTCACGCCGGCCGCCTGGCGCGTCGCCAGCGTCAGTTCGAAGAAGCCGACGACAGCAAGCAGCGCTGTGTCCTTGGTGGCGATGAGCCACAGGTTCGCCAGGCCGGGGATGGCGAAGGGCAGCATCGCCGGCACAGTGATGCGTCGCAGCATCAGGCCCGGCGACATGCCGTAGGCGCGGGCGGCCTCGATCTGGCCTTGCGGGATGGCGAGGATGGCGCCGCGGATGACTTCGGTCGAATATGCGCCCTGGACGAAACCCAGCACGAAAATGCCGGCCGCGAGTCCGTTGATGTCGACACGGCTGTAGCCGATCGCCGTCAGCACTTGGTTGATGAGGTCGGTGCCGGCGTAATAAAGCAGCAGGATCAGCACCAGTTCCGGCACGGCGCGCACGACCGTCGTGTAGACCGCGAGCAGATCGCGCGTCACCGGGCCGCCATAGAGCTTGCCGAACGCGCCGGCGGTGCCGATCATGAGGCCGAGGCAGGTCGCGCCTATGGCGATCTCGACCGAATGCAGCAGACCGACCAGCAACGTGCCGCCCCAGCCGGGCGCCACGGGCGACAGGAGTTCCATGATGCCGGCCGCGGAGGCCGGAAGAAAGGCGTCGATCAGCTTCGCCCCCGGATTGCTGGCGAGCCGCCGACGGTCAGGTCAGCGGCAGGCATGCGTGGCAAGATCGGGCATGGCGCGGACGCCATGCCCTCACTCATATGCGAGAGGGCTCAGTTCGACTGCGTGGCGCCGCCATAGATGTCGAAGTCGAAATATTTTTTCGAGATCTCGTCGTACTTGCCGTTGGCGCGGATCGCCTTGATGCCGGCGTTGAACTTTTCCTTGAGCGCGGTGTCTTCCTTGCGGATACCGGCGCCGACACCTGGGCCAAGCACTTCGTCGTCGGGCGCCACCATGCCCTTCAGGTCGCAGCAGGCCTTGCCCTGGTCCGACTTCAGGAATTCGCCGAGCGCGATCGAGTCGGCCTGCACCGCGTCGATGCGACCGGCGGCCAGATCCTGATTGGCTTCATCCTGGGTCTGGTATTCCTTGATTTCCTGCGCGCCGGTGAAATGCTTCTTGGCGTACACGGCATGCACCGTCGAGACCTGGACGCCGATCACCTTGCCCTTGAGATCGTCCGGCGTGGCGCCGAACTTCTGGTCCTTCGGCCCGATAATCGCGGTCGGGGTGTTGTAGTACTTGTCCGAGAAGTCGATCGTCTTCTTGCGCTCGTCGGTGATCGACATGGAAGAGACGATGGCGTCGATCTTCTTGGTCGTCAGCGCCGGGATGATGCCGTCCCAGGCCACCGGCGTGATCACGCAGTCGAGTTTCTCTTCGGCGCAGACGGCGTCGACGAAGTCGATCTCCCAGCCCACCCATTTGCCGCTGGCGTCGGGCGAGGTGAAGGGCGGGTAGGGTTCGGCGGCGACGCCGATCTTGACCTGCTCGGCCTTGGCCACTCCGCCCATCGCCGCGACGCCGAGAAGCAGCGCGGCGGCAAATGTCTTGAGAACAGTCTTCATGTCAGGACTCCCAGTTTGTTGTTGTTCCCGGTTTTTCGCTCCGCTTGATGCCGGCACCTAGCCGACATTGCGGAGGAATTGCTTGAGCCTTTCGGATTTGGGCGCGCCGAACAGCTGTTCCGGCGGACCTTCTTCCTCGACCAGCCCGTTGTAGAGATAGACGACATGCGTCGCGACCTCGCGGGCGAACTTCATTTCATGCGTCACCAGCACCATGGTGCGTCCCTCGCGCGCCAGATCGCCGATGACCTTCAGCACCTCGCCGACCAGCTCGGGATCGAGCGCGGAAGTCGGTTCGTCGAACAGCATGACGCGCGGATTGATCGCCAGCGCGCGGGCGATCGCGGCTCGCTGCTGCTGGCCGCCGGACAGGAAAGCCGGATAGACGTCGCGCTTTTCCGCCAGCCCGACGCGGGCGAGCAGCTTCTCGGCCTGGGCGATCGCTTCGCTGCGCTTGACGCCAAGCACATGCACCGGAACCTCGATGACATTCTCGATCAGCGTCATATGGCTCCACAGGTTGAAATTCTGGAACACCATGCCGAGCCTCGAGCGAATGCGCTCGATCTGCCTGCGGTCGGCCGGAACGGTGTGGCCGTGGCTGTCGGCCTTGAGCTTGATCTCCTCGCCATTGACCCGGATGATGCCGCTCGTGGGATTCTCCAGGCAGTTGATGCAGCGTAAGAGCGTCGACTTGCCGGAACCGGAGCCGCCGATGATGGCGACCACCTCGCCGTCGCGCGCCGACAGCGAAACCCCCTTCAGCACGTGCAGCTGGCCGAACTTCTTGTGCAGGTTTTCGACATGGATGGCTTCGGCGGCGCCGTTCTGCGCCTCACCGGATTGGACTACGGCAACTCC
Organism: Mesorhizobium sp. B1-1-5; assembly: GCF_006443065.1. Classification (NCBI taxonomy): domain Bacteria; kingdom Pseudomonadati; phylum Pseudomonadota; class Alphaproteobacteria; order Hyphomicrobiales; family Phyllobacteriaceae; genus Mesorhizobium; species Mesorhizobium sp. B1-1-5. The sequence continues at coordinate 3,351 of NZ_VFWS01000147.1, forward strand.
TGCAGCGCTCACCGGGTGGCCTCTATCTGGCCGACGGCAGTTCGTCGAACGTCTATCCGGCTAATCAACATACGCTGCACTGACCCGCTCCAGGCTTCAGCATGGACCCGACAGCGCGAGCCCGTCAATCCCGCTCATTACGGCACTTGCGGCCTTGTTGCGCAAGTGTATAAATAGCCGTTCATGAAATTTTCACGGTTTTTTTCATCTTAAAAGGGCATCAATGAGCGCTTTCGGATCACAGTCCATGGCGGCGCCGCTGCGGCGCGTGCTGATGCGGTCGGCGGCCAACGCCATGCGCGACGCCGACAGGGCGGCCTGGCACTATGGCCCGGGATTCAACCCGGCGAAGGCCGCTTCGCAGCATTCGCTCCTTGCCGACCTAGTGGCGGCTTCCGGCGCCGAGATCGAATGGATCGAGGACACGACCGACGGCCTTTCGGATTCGGTGTTCACGCATGACCCGTCGCTGATGACCGACCGCGGCGCGCTGATCCTGTCCATGGGCAAGCCACTGCGCGCCCGGGAGCCCTCGCTGCATGAGGAAACTTATAAGAGGCTGGGCATTCCGGTCCTCGGTCGTGTCGAGGCGCCTGGTCAGGTCGAAGGCGGTGACTGCGTATGGGTGGATGCCCGCACGCTGGCGATCGGGCGCGGTGTGCGCTCCAACCAGGAAGGCATCCAGCAGGTTTCCAACCTGCTTACGCCGCTGGGCATTTCCGTCTACGGCTTCGATTTGCCGCTGTGGCAGGGCGAAGAGGCGTGCCTGCATCTGATGTCGGTGATCAGCCCGCTGGCCGACGACCTGGCCCTGGTCTATTCGCCGCTTCTGCCGGCCACGTTCTATCAGATGCTGAAGGCGCGCGGCATCCGGCTGGTCGAAGGCGACGCCGAAGAGTTCGCCGCTTCCAACGGCCTCAGCCTGAACGTGCTGCCGACCAGCCCGCACAAGGTCATCGCCGTTGCTGGTTTTCCCAAGACCAAGGCCGCGATGGAAGCCGCCGGCTGCACGGTCGAGACATTCGAGGCGGATGCGCTCTGCATCGCCTGCGAAGGCGGGCCGACATGCCTGACGCGGCCGATCCTGCGCCAATGAATGCGCGCCGCAAGTTCCGCCGCGAGGGCGAGGAGCGGCGGCGGCAGGATCTGATCGATGCGACCCTGGACAGCGTGGCGGAATATGGCCTTCAGGGCGCCACCTTGCGCACCATCGCCTTGCGCGCCGGCGTCACCGCCGGGCTGATCCGGCACTATTTCCCCGGCAAGGAAGAATTGCTGCAGGAAGCCTATGCGGCGCTGGTCGGCCGCATGACCGAGCAGGCGAAAGCGGCATTGGTCATGGAAGACGCCTCGCCTCGCCAACGCCTCGCGGCTTTCGTCACCGCCAACCTCAACGCGCCGATCGTCGACCGGCGGGTGTTTTCGCTCTGGGCAACCTTCCTTGGCCGCGCCAATGCGGATCCGGCGCTCGCCCGTGCCCATCGCGAAGGCTACCTCGGCTTTCGCGACGAGGTGGAAGCGGTCGTTGCCGAAGTGCTTGCCGCCGAGCAGCGCAAGCCGGACGCAGGCGAGCTGCGCCGCCATGCCATCGCGATCAACGCGATCATCGACGGGCTCTGGATCGAAGGCTGCCTGGCAGCAGAGATGTTCTCGCCCGGTGAGTTGGCGGCGATCGGCATCAGGGCCATCGAGGCCGAGCTCGGCTTGGCGCCACAAAAGGGAGGAAACCAATGACCACCATCGGCGAGGCGCTGATCAAATTGCTCGAAGCGCATGGCGTCGACACCGTTTTCGGTATTCCGGGTGTGCATACGGTCGAGCTCTATCGCGGCCTGGCGCGCTCGAAGATCCGTCATGTCACGCCGCGCCACGAGCAGGGCGCCGGCTTCATGGCCGACGGTTATGCGCGCGCCGGCGGCCGTCCCGGCGTCGCCTTCGTCATCACCGGGCCGGGCCTCACCAACACCATCACCGCCATGGGACAGGCGCGCGCCGATTCGGTGCCGATGCTGGTCATCTCCGGTGTCAACGCCACCGATACGCTGGGAAAAGGGCTGGGCTTGCTGCATGAGCTGCCCGACCAGCGCGGCATGATGGAGAAGGTGGCGCTGTTTTCCGAGCGCATCACCGAGGCCGAGCAATTGCCTGGCGCGCTCGCCCGCGCCTTCGCCGTCTTCTCCTCCTCACGCCCGGGTCCAGTCCATATCGAGATCCCCACCGACGTCATGGTCAAGCCCGCCGATGGTGTTGCGGCCGTCCTTAGCAATACCGCGCCACCCGCTCCGGAGTTGGCGGCGATGGCCGAGGCGGCAAGGCTTTGCAGGGCAGCACGCCGTCCGCTGATCCTTTCGGGCGGCGGCGCCAAGAAGGCCGATGCGGCGCTGCGGCGTCTGGCCGAGATGCTCGGCGCCCCCGTGGTCGAGACCGCCAATGCGCGTGGCCTGCTGCATGGCCATCCGCTGTGCGTGCCGGCGAGCCCCAGCCTCAAGGCCGTGCGGGCGTTGATGGCGGACGCCGATCTGGTGATTGCCGCCGGCACCGAATTCGGCCCGACCGACTATGACGGTTATGGCGACGGCGGCTTCGTGCTGCCGAAGAACCTGATCCGCATCGATATCGGCGCCGACCAGATCGCGCGCCGGCCGGTGACGGTCGGCATCCAGGCGGATTGCGCGGAAGCGATCGAGGCGCTGCTTGCGGCGATCGGGCCTGGCGATGCCCCGGCAAGCGATGGCGAGGCTCGCGCGGCCGCCGCGCGCGAGGCCGCTCGGGCCGAGCTGAAGCCTGATTATCTGGCGCAGGTGCGCGCCGTGGAGGCGATCCGCGACGCGCTGCCGGGCGCCATCATCGTCGGCGATTCGACCCAGCCGATCTATGCCGCCAACCTCTATTACGACCACGACCGTCCCGGCGGCTGGTTCAACGCCGCGACCGGCTTCGGCGCGTTGGGCTACGGCCCGCCGGCGGCGATCGGCGCAGCCCTTGCGGTGCCGGAGGCGCCGGTGGTGTGCCTCGCCGGCGATGGCGGCTTCCAGTTCACCTTGCCGGAGATCGGCGCCGCGCTTGACGCCCAAGCGCCGGTGATCTTCGTCGTCTGGAACAATCGCGGCTATCGCGAGATCGAGACCTCGATGCTCGATGTCGGCGTCGAGCCGGTCGGCGTGTCGCCGGCGCCGCCCGATTTCTGCAAGCTCGCCGAGGCCTATGGCATCGAGGCCGAGCGGCTGGCCGGAGCCGGCGGCCTTGCCGTGGCGCTGAAGCGCGCGCGGGCGGCCGGCAAGCCGCGCGTCATCGAAATCGCCCTCGACTGAAAGACCGGTGCGTCTGCCGGCTGGCGCCTTCCGGCGCCGGCAAATCGATGCCGGCTACCACGGTCCGACGCATGCAAAGACGCTGCGCCTGCCATGTCGATATTTCAATTGAGTGACAACGCGAAAGGCGCGACGTTCCAGTCTGGGGCGGTATAACCAAAGAAATAATCATAAGAAAATGACAGGAGCGGTTGAAGTATGACGGAAACGCTGAACGGCAGGCATGTCGTGGTGACGGGCGGCACTGGGGCGCTCGGCGGCGCGGTTGTCGGCAGATTGCTGGAGCAGGGCGCGATCTGCCACGTGCCAAATGCCCACGCGGCGGCCCCGCCGCATTTTCCTTACGCGGCCCATGCCAGCGTGCATCTGGCGCATAATGTCGACCTGTCGGATTCGGCCAAGGTCGAGGCCTTCTACCATCAGGTTCCCGAGCTCTGGGCCTCGATCCACCTTGCCGGCGGCTTCACCATGGCGCCGGTCGAAAAGATCGAGTCGGCCTCCTTCGCCGAGATGATGGACACCAACGCCCGCACGGCTTTCCTGTGCAGCCGCGCCGCGGTGCGCTCGATGCTGGAATCCAGTACGGCCGGCCGCATCGTCAATGTCACCGCGCGCGCCGGTCTCGATCCGAGGCGCGGCTCCGGCATGGTCGCCTATGCCGCAAGCAAGGCGGCGGTCGCTGCGATGACGGTGGCCATGGCCGAGGAGTTGAAGGGCAAGGGCATCCTCGTCAACGCCGTGGCGCCCTCGACGCTCGACACGCCCGCCAACCGCGCCGACATGCCCGACGCCGATTTCGCCAAATGGGTCAGCCTGGAGGCCGCGGCGGAAGCGATCGCCTATCTCGCCTCGCCCGCCAACCTGGCGATGAGCGGCACGCTGGTGCCGCTCTACGGCCGCGCCTGAGGGGCGACCGCGGGGCGGCTCATCTATACAGACGAGCTTGCCTATCTGCAGCTTGAACTTGCGCGGGGCCGGAATCTGTTCGGCGCTCGCGTCGTCGACGATAAGTATATCGAGGGTGCGGCCGCCGCCCACCGGCAGTGGTCGTTTCCGACATGCTCGACCACGTCGATGGGGCCATGATTTTCCAGCCTGCGGGCAACATCGCCACTGTCGGTGATGGCGTCGATCTCGGCCTTGCGCTGCCGGTAGGGCGGCAATGCCGCCGCCGTCACCACTGTGCCGGCCAGCAGGAATGCTGCGACAAAACCGACGCGGGCCATAGGGGCTCCGAACCGTCTGGCTTCCTCTAGCGGCCTTTCTCGACATTGGCGGGCATGACGACCGCCAACGCCTCTACAGCATTAGAAGAACCTGCGACTATGTCAGATTCGAGACGCCCGCCTCCACGACCTCGACCGCGTCGCCGATTGAGATTGTGCCCGTGTTGTTCGGTATCGCGTTCTGACCGAAGATGATGCCGCCCTTGGCGGAGCGGTGGAGTTTGCCAAGCGTCTGCAGCGGCTCGCGCGGGTCCGGCTGCTCGCCGCTGTGCGGGTCGCGGGTGGTGATGACACAGCGCGCGCAGGGCTTGGCGATGCGCAACTCGACCGAGCCTATGCGGATCGTCTTCCAGCTGTCTTCGGGCCATGCGCCTTCTGCGTCGATGACAATGTTGGGGCGAAACCGCGCCATCTCGATCGGCCTGGCTAAATGGCTGTTCAGATGGTCCAGCGACCCCGTCGTGGCGACCAGCAGCGGAAAACCGTCCGCAAAGCCGACATAATCTCCAGGCTCGCCGAATTCAGGGTCGACCGGCCGGTTTTGCGGATCGTCGAAATAGACGAGATCGACGGGCCGGCCAAGAATCGTGGCGAGATAAGCGCCAGCGGCTGGATCACACGACCGCGCGGCAACCATATCCTTCCAGATCTTGATCTGACGGAGTGCAGCACCTGGGCCTGGAATCTCGACGGCATGCGAACCATGCCTGTCATGTTTCAACAGTATGCCCGTATCGCGATGCTCGACGTCAATCGTTGTCATTGCCGGTATCTGGCGAATGGTGAGGAACTGTCCGTCCTTGTCGACGACCATCCAGCGGCGGTCGCCTTCCAAGCCCATGGTCTCGATGTCAGCGCTCGGCACGGCATAGCCGCGCAGGCTCTTGACCGGATAACGATGGAGTTCGACGACCTTCATGCGCATGACCCTATTGCCGTAGTGTGGAGTTGAAGGGATTGCACGGGTCCTTGTCTTGTGCCAGTGCCGCGAAATGAAAACCCGCGAGCCTTGCGGCCCGCGGGTTCATTGTTCAAGCCGCGCGCGTGGCGCGGCTGCAGCTTACGCGGTGCGCGAAGCGGCTTAGTTGCCCTGCTTCTTCAGCGCGGCGCCCAGAATGTCGCCCAGCGAAGCGCCGGAGTCGGTCGAGCCGTACTGGGCGACCGCTTCCTTCTCCTCGGCGATTTCCAGCGCCTTGATCGAAACCTGCAGCTTGCGGGTCTTCTTGTCGAAGGCGATGACGCGGGCATCGACCTTCTGGCCGACGGTGAAGCGCTCGGGGCGCTGCTCGTCGCGGTCGCGCGAAAGGTCCGAACGCTTGATGAAGGTCTCGATGCCGCTGTCGACCAGCCGCACGTCCAGACCGCCATCCTTCACGCCGGTGACCTCGCAAGTGACGACGGCGTTCTTGCGCAGCTCACCGCTGCTGGCAGCTTCGCCGACAGTGTCGCGGGCCAGCTGCTTGATGCCGAGCGAGATGCGCTCCTTCTCGATGTCGACGTCGAGCACCTGCGCCTTGACCATGTCGCCGCGATTATACTCTTCGATGACCTGCTCGCCCGGACGGGTCCAGTCGAGGTCGGAGAGATGCACCATGCCGTCCACGTCGCCTTCCAGGCCGATGAACAGGCCGAACTCGGTCTTGTTCTTGACCTCGCCCTCGACCTGGCTGCCGACCGGATGGCTCGAGGCGAAAGCCTGCCACGGGTTTTCCAGCGTCTGCTTGAGGCCGAGCGAGATGCGGCGCTTGGCCGGATCGACCTCGAGCACCACCACGTCGACTTCCTGCGTCGTCGACAGGATCTTGCCGGGATGCACGTTCTTCTTCGTCCACGACATTTCCGAAACGTGGATGAGACCCTCGATGCCCGGCTCCAGCTCGACGAACGCGCCGTAGTCGGTGATGTTGGTGACGGTGCCCTTGATCTTCTTGCCGATCGGGAACTTGGTGCCGATATCCGACCACGGATCCGACTCGAGCTGCTTCATGCCGAGCGAGATGCGGTGGGTTTCCTGGTTGATGCGGATGATCTGCACCTTGACCGTCTGGCCGATGTTGAGGATCTCGGTCGGATGGTTGACGCGGCGCCAGGCCATGTCGGTGACATGCAGCAGGCCGTCGATGCCGCCGAGGTCGACGAACGCACCGTAGTCGGTGATGTTCTTGACCACGCCTTCGACCACCTGGCCTTCCTCGAGGTTCTGCACGATTTCCGAGCGCTGTTCGGCGCGGCTCTCCTCGAGCACGGTGCGGCGCGACACCACGATGTTGCCGCGGCGGCGATCCATCTTGAGGATCTCGAAGGGCTGCGGGTTGTGCATCAGCGGGGTAACGTCGCGGATCGGCCGGATATCGACCTGGCTGCGCGGCAGGAACGCCACGGCGCCGTCGAGGTCGACGGTGAAGCCGCCCTTGACCTGGTTGAAGATGACGCCTTCGACGCGCTCACCCTTGGTGAACTTCTCTTCAAGACGGACCCAGCTCTCCTCGCGGCGCGCCTTCTCGCGCGACAGCATGGCTTCGCCAAGCGCGTTTTCGATGCGCTCGACATAGACCTCGACGGTGTCGCCGACCTTGAGGGAGGATTCCTTGCCCTTGGCGCCGAATTCCTTCAGCGGCACGCGGCCTTCGACCTTGAGGCCGACATCGATGATGGCCATGTCCTTTTCGATCGCGGTGATCGTGCCCCGGACAACCTGGCCCTCGCCGGAATGGCCGGCGGTGAATGATTCTTCGAGCATGCTCGCGAAATCGTCGCGAGACGGATTAGCTACTGACATTGTTTCTCCTGGAATACCCCGGTCTTCAAGCGGGGCGGGCGCCGTGGGTTAGCGTTGCGTGAGCCTGCCGGCGTTCCGGGCTGAAAGCCCTTGGCCGCTGTTCAGGCGGCAAGTCCGGCGCATGAAGAATGCTGGCAGGCTGGTTCGTGCCCGATATGGGTATTTTCGCCGCCAACGGCAATCGAAAAACCTGATCAGGCCTTGTTTCTTTCGGCAAGGACGTCGTCAACGATCGCCATCGCCGCCAGAAACGCGGCTTCTATAGCCATTTCGCTGGTATCAAGCAAGTGCGCGTCTGCCGCCGGCTTCAGCGGCGAGTCGGCGCGGCCCATGTCGCGCTCGTCGCGGCGCTCGATATCGGCAAGGATGGTGGCGAGATCGGCGCTGCCGCCCATGCTCTCGATCTCGGCCAGCCGGCGCTTCGCCCGCACCTCCGCGCTTGCCGTGACATAGAGCTTGATGTCGGCGTCCGGGCACACCACCGTGCCGATGTCGCGGCCGTCGAGCACAGCACCCGGCGGCGCCTTGGCGAAGGCCCGCTGCTTCTCCACCAGGATGCGCCGTACGGTCGGAATGACCGCGACCTTGGAGGCCGCCTCGCCCACCGCATGCGCCGCCAGCACCGTGCGATCGAGGTTGGAGAGGTCCACCTGCCGCGCCGCGGTTTCCGCCGCCGAGACATTGTCGAGCGGCAGGCCGAGTTCGAGCAGCTTGTGGGCGACCGCGCGGTAGGTGAGGCCGGTATCGAGCAAGTTCAGCCGGTAATGGTCGGCGAGCCGGCGGGCCAGCGTGCCCTTGCCGGCGCCTGCGGGCCCGTCGATGGCGATGGTGAAGGTGTGGGTCATGGATGGAGCGTCGCGGTTGGAGGGGGCGACAAATACAATAAGCGCCGCGATCCTTCGCGCCCCCCTCTGTCCTGCCGGACATCTCCCCCACAAGGGGGGAGATCAGCTGTCGCGTCGGCTTTCGCCAATCACCAACGTTTCAGGATCGAGCGGGACCTCGAAGCTGCCAATCTCCCCCCAAGTGGGGGAGATGTCCGGCAGGACAGAGGGGGGCGCGAAGGATCGCGGCGCTTATTGTATTTGTCGCCCCCTCCAACC
>NZ_VFWS01000148.1:0-11530 GCF_006443065.1 Mesorhizobium sp. B1-1-5
CGCCCTCGATGGCCACGGTGCAATCGACCAGCCAGTCGCTATGCGTATGCGCGTCGAGGCCGCCATGCGCGAGGCCGAGCCCGCACTGAAGGCGATGGTCGATGCCGGCTGCACGGTGATGTTGATCAAGGGCGCCAGCCGCATCGCGCTCGATGCGGCCGCGCAGCGCGGGCGCGTGGCGCATGACATCGATATACTGGTGCGGCCGGGCGATATGCAGCCGGCCTTCGATGTGTTGCGCGACCGTGGCTGGCAGATCGCCAGCGGCGTTTCCCCGCAATATCTGCGCGCACGGCTGGGATCGCTGCGCTCGATGAATTTCTTCAAGGGCAATTACGGCGACATCGACCTGCATCAGCTTGCCTATGACGGGTCGCAGCAGAACACCGAGGACGACCTCGCGATCTGGCGCCGCGCGGTCGCCGCCCAATTCAGCGATGTCCGCGTGGTCGTGCCCTCGCCCGCCGACCGCATCGCGCTCGCCATCGCGCATGGCGGCCTCGACGCGCATACGCATAGCGACTGGCTGGTCGATTGCACCGTGGCCATCGAGGGCGGCACTGTCGACTGGACCATATTCCTCGATGTCATCGCCAGGCGCAGTCTCGCCGTCGCCGCGGCGGTGGCGCTTTCCTATCTTGCGCTGGAGATTGGCATCGCGGTGCCGGAGGTCGTCCTGGCCAAGGTGGTGGACATGGCCGACCGGCGCGGCGCGGCGCGGCTGTCGTCGGTTCTGCAGGCCAAGCCGCGCACCGATTTCGGCGCGCTGACCTGGCTGTCGCGGGGATTTGCAAAGCAGCTGCGCCTGCGGCGCAAGAAAGGCCGGCTGAAGCAGATCGAGCCGGACACCGTGTGGCGCGGCAAGTCCGTGACGATCAAGGCGACAGGCGGGCCTGCCGCATTTGTGCTCTCGCAAACCCTGGACGAACCGCAGGGCGAAGCCGGCGAGATGATGCTCGATCTCATCGTGCGCATCGTCGTCCCGCCGGTCAGGCGACGCATCGAGATGGAGATCAATGCGGGCGACCGGCACGTAGCCCGGCTGCGCTCGATGGCGATCCGCCGTTCCGGCGGAGAGCGGATGCTGCGCTTTCGCGGCAAGGTGACGCGTGAGGGGACAGGACGGGCCCTGGTGCTGGAGGCTCGGCCGTCACGCCAGTTTCGCGTCTGGGACAACGAGCAGGCCGTCGCCAGCTATGGCGCGCTGCCTTTCCAGCTCGTTTCGGCCACTTTTTCTCCGACCGGCTGACAGTAGCACTCGATTAAATCGACGAGCGCCACGCTTCGCCACGCGTCAGCGCCATGATCGCGTCGGTCGTGAGCCCCTCACCGGCATGGCCTCGCAACTCGGCAAAGCGGCTCACCAGTTGCTTCCTGTCAACACGAGCCAGCACTACGCTCCCATCTGCGGCGCGTCGGAAATCGACCTGGCTTCCCGGGACGATCCCCAGTAGATCGCGGACCGGCTTCGGAATGGTCACTTGTCCTTTTGCCGTGACGGTGGTGGCCATCCTCGATCCTCGGTAACACCAGAAGTGAGCAAGTTATGAATCGAATTTCAACGGCTTGCACCCGCAATTCAAACCCCATAGCGCTCGGTGCGGATCAACCCTGCCGGAACTCCGGCACCGATCAGCGCATCGGCCGCGGTCGACACGAATGCATTCGAGCCGCAGACATAGGCGAGCCTCGGCGCCTTCGGCAGGCGCTCGACGGCCTGCGCCATCATGCGGGCGTCGACGCGCCGGGAATAGTCGGAGGGGCGCTTGGCCGGCTCGCGGGTCAGCGTCAGCACCAGATCGAACCCGTCGCGACGATCGTCGAGGCCGATCAGCTCGTCGCGAAAAATCACCTCGTCCCAGACCCGCGCCGAGAATACCAGCGCGACGGGCACCGCCGTGTTGCGCAGCGTGCGATGGCGCAGCATCGCCATCAGCGGCACGACGCCCGAGCCGCCGCCGACCAGAAGGATCGGTCCGCCGTCGCTTTCCTCCCAGATGAAATGGCCGCCCAGCGGCCCGCGCAGCTCGATCTCGTCGCCGACGGCAGCCACGTCGTGAAAGAAGGGCGAGACCTCACCGTCGTCGAGCCGCTCGATCGCCAGCTCGATGCCGCCACCCGGCGCCGAGGCGATGGAATAGGAGCGGCGCGCCTGATAGCCGTCCGGCGCCGTCAGCCTGATGTCGACATGCTGCCCGGCCAGATGGGCGAAGGGCCGCGTCGGCTGGAACCAGAAGCTGGCGACGCGCGGCGTGCGCTTTTGGATGCGGGTGATCGTGGCTGCCTGCCAGGGCGATTGCGGCGATGGCTCGGCGGTCATGATGATTCGCCACTCATGGGTTCGCCTTCAGGGGTTCGCCTTCAGGGATCGCTCGAATAGCGCTGCTCGCGCCAGGGGTCGCCATACATATGATAGCCGCGCAGCTCCCAGAAGCCCGGCTCGTCGCGCTCGGTGAACTGCAGCCCGTTCACCCATTTGGCCGATTTCCAGAAATAGAGATGCGGCACCAGAAGCCGGGCCGGCCCGCCATGATAGGCCGTGATCGGCTTGCCTTCGTAGAGCAGCGCCACCATCGCCTTGCCGGTGACGAGGTCCTTGGTCGGCACATTGGTGGAATAGCCGTCGAAGGATAGCGCCAACGTGTAAGCCGTCGGCGGCTGGATGCCGGCATCGGCGAGGATGTCGTCGATCATCACGCCTTGCCAGGGCGTGTTGAACTTGGTCCAGGCCGTCACGCAATGGATGTCGCGCGTCATCTTGCTTTGCGGCAGGGCGTTGAACTCGGCCCAGTTCCATTTCTTGATCGGCTTTGGCCCCTGCTTCAAGGTGAAGGACCAATCCTCGGCGCGGACCCGCGGCGTCGGCCCCGCCGACAGAACCGGGAACCCTTGCTCCAGATACTGGCCCGGCGGGATTCGCGCGTCGGTGTCGGCAGGAGGACGCCGTCCGGAAAAGAAGCCACGGGTCACCATCGAGACATCCCTTGCGCCGGATTTGGTCGATCGCGGGGAGTGTTCTCGAAGACGCTCTGGGGAGCAACAGAAATCTTGCAGACAGAGCCTGCCGGAGACGCCGGCAGGCTCTGTCGAGGCCCTTGTCAGCCGGCGGCGAAGGGCACCGCGACGAATATCTGCGCGTCGCCGCGATCGATCAGCAAAAGCACCGACTTCTTGCCGGACTTGCCTGCCTCGGCGATCGCCTGGTTGGCCTGCCTGGCCGTCTTCACCAGCGTCTGGTCGACGCCGACGATGACGTCGCCCGGCTGGATGCCGGCGGCCGATGCCGCCTTGTCCGGATTGACCCGCTCGACCACCGCGCCGCGCTGGTTGCCGGCAAGATTGAGCTGGTCGCGGATATCGGGGGTGAGGTCGGTCAGGCCGAGGCCGAGCGAGGGAACGCGCAGGCCCTGTTCGGCCGACGGGCTGCGGCTTTGGTTGCCGTTCGAGGCCGTCTTTTGATCTTCGGCGTTGCGGCCGACATCGGCGGAGATCTGCATCGCCTTGCCCTTGCGCCAGATATTGACGGTTTCCCTGGCGCCCGGCGACACGTCGGCTACGGCGCGCGACAGATCCTTCGGATCCTTGATCTCCTGGCCGCCGAAGCCGGTGATGACGTCGCCGGTTTCAATGCCGGCCTTGGCCGCCGGCGACCCGTCGGTGACCTGGGAGACCAGCGCGCCGCCCGGATGATCGATGCCGATGGCGCTGGCAACATCCGGGGTGACCGGCTGGATCTGCACACCGAGATAGCCGTACTCGATGTCGCCGCCCTTCATCAGCTTGGCGACGACCTTCTCAGCCTGGTCCGACGGGATGGCGAAGCCGACGCCGACGCTGCCGCCATTGGGCGAGTAGATGGCGGTGTTGATGCCGATGACATTGCCGTTGACGTCGACCAGCGGGCCGCCGGAATTGCCGTGGTTGATCGGCGCGTCGATTTGGATGAAGTCGTCGAACGGCCCGCTATGCAGGTCGCGGCCGCGCGCCGAGACGATGCCGGCGGTGACCGTGGTGCCGATGCCGAACGGATTGCCGATCGCCAGCACCTGGTCACCGGTCATCAGCTTGCTGGAATCGCCCCATTTGACGGTCGGCAGCGGCTTGTCGGCCTTGATCTTGAGCACCGCGAGATCGTTCTTGGCGTCGTGTCCGACGAGCTTTGCGGGAAGCTCGGTGCCGTCGTCGAGCGTCACCTTGATCGAGCTTGCACCGTCGACGACATGGTTGTTGGTGACGATCGTGCCGTCGGCGCCGACGATGAAGCCGGAACCGAGGGCCTCCTGCCGCTGCGACTGCTGCTGCGGTGGCGCTTTCGGCATCGGCATGCCCTGATCGCCGAAGAACTGCTGGAAGAACTGGTCGAAGGGCACGTTGCCGCCAAGCGGCGAACCCTCGTCCTGGGCCTGCGCCTTGGTGACCGAGGTGATGGTGACGACGGCCGGCTTGGTGACGGCGATGACAGGCGCGAAGGAGCCGTTCGGAGCGGTGATGCCGGGTACCGGCGTCTGCGTCGTCGCGGCCACGGTGCTCAGGCCGGCATTGTTCTGGGCGAAGGAGACGACGACGGGAGAAATGATCAGCGCAGCGCCCAACAGGGCCGCGACGCGATGTCTGCGAAGAATGTTCATGGGTGACATGGTCGTTTCTGTCCGGGCGAGAGGTTGATCCGGCGCCCCGGATGGCTCTCGAAGCACGCATCCGTTGGCGTGTCGGCGACCGGGATTGCCTGCCTCGCCTTGCATGGCAGCCGGCCGGATCGACAATCAAGATTTAGGGTGCGGAATGGCCTGAATCAGGGCCTTTGGATGACCTTACGAAGATTTAATTCAGGGAGCGCTTACGAACCGCTCTCTCCGGCGCAGATAAGCGGAGGCGATCTCACGCATTCGCTGGCCGGTAAAACTCGGGCCATGGCCGCCATGGCCGATGCGGATCGGCAGGTCGAGCAGCCGCTGCATGGTGCGGCAATAGGCCATGCGGTCCGAATCCGGCAGATCGTCGATCAGCATGCCGTCATAGATGGCATCGCCGGCGAGGAAGAGGCCATCGGCCTCGTCGAAAAGCGCGATCGAATCCGGCGAGTGTCCAGGCAGGTGCAGCACCCGGAATTTGCGATCGCCGAGATCGACGATGTCGCCTTCGTCGAGCGCACGCGTCAGCGGTGCCGAGGGAATCCGGTAATCAGCCGCCTTCCAGCCCGGCGCCGGCAGCTTCGAGACGGCGCCGTCGAGATTGTGGAACATGTAAGCGTAGGTGACGGCATCATCCATGACGTCGAACCGCGCCGCGCTCATCTTCGGACCCAGGCGCAGCGGGAATTCATGCAGCGAGCCGACATGGTCGAGATGGATATGCGTGGCGACGACGATGAGCGGCTTGCCGGGCGGCGTGTCGATCTCAGGCGCCAGCGGGCGAATGCCCATGCCGGTATCGACCAGCAGATCCGCGTCGCGGCCCTTCAAATGCCACATGTTGGCGCGCACGAAATCATGCACGAAGGGTTCGGTCAGCATCGTCGTGCCGGCATCGACTTTCGCCTTGCCGAACCAGTCGCCGACCGCAAGCTCGAGCATCGAGCCGCCACCCATCATACGAAGGGCTTGCCGACCTTGTATTTTTCCGGCACCAGCCGCTTCAGATAGGCCATGCCGGCCTCCGACAGCTGGTTGGCGTCCGGCTGCATGAAATCGTCGGGCATGTGACGCGTCTTGCCGGCCACCGCCTTCAGCGGCACCTTCTTCAGCACTGTCTTCGAGCCATCATACTGGATCGCGACCGAGCCGCCGCCTTCGCCGGCAACGGCAACCGCGAAGGCGCCGGCGTCGAAGGCTTCCTTGGCATCGACAGCGCTGATCGCGCCGACATAACCGCGCGGCATATAGCCCAGCGCGTCGACCCGCGCGCGCTTGCCCGGCAGGCCTTCGGCCAGGGCCCGTTCGAGCGCCGCCGGCAGGTCGCTGCCCGACAGTTTGACGTTGCCGTGCTGGTCGCGCTCCAGCTTGTCCGGTGGCACCAGGCTTTCGACCAGCGCCTTGCCGTCGGCGGTGCTGACGCCCTCCGAGACGGCGACAATGCAGCGCTTGTGGCGGTCCAGCTTTTCGCGCACTTCATCGATGAAACGCTTCGCCGAGAAGGCGCGCTCCGGCACATAGATCAGATGCGGTCCGCTGTCGGGATCGAGCTGCCATGCGGCCGCGGCGGCGGTCAGGAAGCCGGCGTGACGGCCCATGACGATGCCGAGATAGATGCCGGGCAGCGCGCGGAAATCGAGGTCGACGGAGAGGAAGGCGCCGGCGACGAATTCGGCCGCCGAGATGAAGCCCGGCGTGTGGTCGTTCTCCTCGAGATCGTTGTCGATGGTCTTGGGCGCATGCACGAAGGCGATCGAGCCGCCGGCGGCATCGGTCAGGATCTGCTGAGTGCCCGAGGTGTCGTTGCCGCCGATATAGATGAAGGCGTCGGCGCCGGCCTTTTTCAGGCCGTTGAGAATGACCTCGCAATAGGCGGCGTCCGGCTTGTCGCGGGTCGAGCCGAGGGCGGCACTCGGCGTGCCGGCGATCAGCCACAGCCGGTCTTCGGGGATGGCGGAGAGATCGACATAGTTGCCGTCGCGGATGCCGCGCACGCCATGGAGCGAGCCCAGCACCTTGGCGCCGGGATGACGCTTGCGGATTTCCAGCGTGGCGCCGACGACCGTCTGGTTGATGACGGCGGTCGGGCCGCCGCCCTGCGCGATGACGAAGGTTCCAGCCATGCTTTCTCTCCCGAGGCGAAGGTTTTCACGGCACCTTCGCCTGTCTTAGGGCATCGCGCAACGGAAGAGTGAGCCGGCGGAGCGATCAGACGACGACGACCGGGTTCTTCTTGGAAACGCGGCTGTAGAGGTCGATGATGTCCTGGTTGATCAGGCGCACGCAGCCCGACGACATGGCCTGGCCGATGCTCCACCATTCGGGCGAGCCGTGGATTCGGTAGCCGGTGTCCTTGCCGTTCTGGTAGATGTAGAGCGCCCGGGCGCCCAGCGGATTGGTGAGACCGCCGGGCTGGCCGCCCTGCCATTTCACCAGTTCGGGCTTGCGCTGGATCATCTCCGGCGGTGGCGTCCACACCGGCCATTCGCGGCCGTACTGGATGTTGGCGCGGCCCGACCAGCGGAAGCCGTCCTTGCCGATGCCGACGCCGTAGCGGATGGCGTCGCCGCCCGGCTGGACGAGATAGAGCATGCGCTCCTGCAAGTGGACGACGATGGTGCCGGGCGCCTCGCCGGTCTTGTCGACGACGATCTGGCGGCGGAACTGCGGCTTGACCTTCTGCCACGGCACCTCCGGCACCTGGAACCCGCCGTCGGTGAGCGAGGCGTACATGACGTCCGGGCCGGTGATGTTCTTGTCGACGCTGATCGCCGGACGCATCGGCGGCACGGAACCGGTGACGGTGTTGTCGAGCTGCATTTGCGGCAGGTCGAGCGTGTCGGTGGTGCTGCAGCCGGCAAGGCCGAGCAGCGCCATGGCGCCGGCGCCGGAAAGCATGGCGCGGCGGGAAAGCTGAATTTCGGTATCGATTGCGGCGCCGTTGGAAGGCGGCGTCAGACGTTGCGGCAACTCGCGCATGCACCAAACCCTACGCTGCCGGCGGGGGTCCGGCCGGATCGCAGGCATTTTCGCCATTCATCGTTGAAAAAGGGTGAAAGAGCGCGTGCCAAGCTTAACCCTAACGGATCGTTATGGCGGTAGATGAGCCGCCGGCCGGGGGCTGAAGATTTTCCGACGGCCCCTTTACATTCTCGCCGGCTCCAGGATTTATCCTTTTCTTTGCGCTCAAGGAGCAGGGAAATGTCCTTCGAAAACTGGGCTGCCTTCGCCGCCGCCTCTTCCATCCTTCTCATCATTCCTGGCCCGACGATCCTCCTGGTCGTCTCCTATGCGCTTGGGCAAGGCTGGCGCACCGCGCTGCCGATGGCGGTGGGCGTGGCGCTGGGCGACTTCACCGCCATGACGCTGTCGATGCTCGGCATCGGCGCGCTGCTCGCGGCCTCGGCAACGGTGTTCACCGTGCTCAAGGTGATCGGCGCCGGCTACCTCATCTATCTCGGCATAAAGCTGTTCCGCGCCGGCGGCGCGCTGAAGGCCGAACCGCGCACCGACGCGGTTTCGGCGGCACGGATGATGGCGCATGCCTGGCTGGTGACGGCGCTGAACCCGAAGAGCATCACCTTCTTCGTCGCCTTCCTGCCGCAATTCCTCGACCGGCATGCCGACTTCTGGACGCAGATGCTGATCTTCGAGACGACCTTCCTGACCCTGGCCTTCGCCAACGCCTTCGGCTACGCGCTGGTCGCATCCAGGGCCAGGGCGATCGTGCGCAACCCGAAGGCGATCCGCATCTTCAACCGCACCGGCGGCACGCTGCTGGTCGGCGCCGGCATCGCGACGGTGGCGGTGCGGTCGGCCAACTGACGCTATGAAGGACGCATTCGGTCTGACTTACTCGGGCGCGACCGAAGCCGGATTTTCGTCCTACGCCCGCGCCGTGCATGAATTGCAATGCTTCATCGGCGACCCGGTCGGTTCCATCGACCGCGCCATTGCCGATGATCCGGCCTTCGTCATGGCGCATGTTTTCAAAGGTTATCTGTTCGGCCTCGCCACGGAGCGGGATGCGATGGCGGTCGCGCGATCATGCCACGCGGCAGCGCTGCTGCTCGCCGGCACCGTGCGCGAACAGGCGCATGTCGCGGCGCTTGGGCATCTCGCCGATGGCCGCTGGCATGAAAGCGCACGCATCCTCGAAGACATCGCGATCGACACTCCGCACGATGCGCTGGCGCTGCAAGTGGGGCATCAGATCGATTTCTTCACCGGCAACGCGCGCATGCTGCGCGACCGCATCGGCCGGGCGCTGCCGGCCTGGCAGAAAGGCATGCCGGGCTACCACGCCATTCTCGGCATGCAGGCGTTCGGGCTGGAGGAAATGGGCGATTACGCCCGTGCCGAATCCTTCGGCCGGCAGGCTGTGGAGATCGAACCGCGCGACGGCTGGGCGCAGCATGCGGTCGCGCATGTCATGGAAATGCAAAGCCGGCAACGAGACGGCATCGCCTGGATGCGCGCCAATCCAGATGCATGGACCAAGGAGAGTTTTCTCCAGATCCACAATTGGTGGCACCTGGCGCTGTTCCATTACGATCTCGGCGAAACCGACGAGGTGCTCAAGCTCTATGACGGGCCGATCTATGGCGACCGCTCGACATTGGCGCTCAATATGGTCGATGCCTCGGCGATCCTGTGGCGCCTCGCCCTGGGCGGCGTCGATGTCGGCGACCGCTGGGCGGCACTGGCGGCCAACTGGATGCCAAAAGCCGCCGCCGGCAATTATGCCTTCAACGATGCGCACGCGATGATGGCCTTTGTCGGCGCAGGCCTGGAGGCGCCGGCCAAGACGCTGCTCGAGGCGCAACGCGAGGCGATGCGCGTCGAGGATGACAACGCCGCCTTCACGCGCGATGTCGGCCATCCGCTGACGCTTGCGATCAAGGCCTTCGGCGAAGGCAAATATGACGAGGCCGTGCGCCTGATCCGGCCGATCCGCTCGATCGCGCATCGTTTCGGCGGCAGCCATGCGCAGCGCGACGTGATCGACTTGACGCTGATCGAGTCCGCTCTGCGCGCCGGCGACACGGCGCTGGCGCGGGCGCTGACGGCCGAACGGCAGCTCGCCCGGCCGGACAGCCCGCTGTCGGCGCTGTTCTCGCGTCGCGCCGCCGATTTGTCAGAGAATTGACCCGGAGCGGATCTTGTCCTAAAAACTGGCCAAGCCAGATTTTTTCGGGGTCCGAAAAAATTAACGGCAGTGGGAGGAAATCATGTATCTCGGCCTCGACCTGGGCACTTCGGGCGTCAAGGCGCTGCTGATCGACGACGGCCAGAAGGTCATCGGCTCCGGCCATGGCTCGCTCGACGTCTCGCGGCCGCATCCGGGTTGGTCGGAGCAGGATCCGGCCCATTGGATCGAGGCCTGCGAGACGGCGATTGCCGAACTCAAAGCTTCGCATCCGAAGGAACTGGCCGCGGTCAAAGGCATCGGCCTTTCCGGTCAGATGCATGGCGCCACCTTGCTCGATGCCGCGGACAAGGTGCTGCGCCCCTGCATCCTGTGGAACGACACGCGCAGCCATGTCGAGGCGGCCGCGCTCGATGCCGATCCACGCTTCCGCAAGCTCACCGGCAACATCGTCTTCCCGGGCTTCACCGCGCCGAAGCTTGCCTGGGTGAAGAACAACGAGCCGGCAATTTTTGCCAAGGTGGCAAAGGTGCTGCTGCCAAAGGACTATCTGCGGCTCTGGCTGACCGGCGAGCATATTTCCGAGATGTCGGATTCGGCCGGCACCTCGTGGCTCGATGTCGGCAAGCGCCGCTGGGCGCCCGAACTGCTGGCGGCGACATCGCTCGACGAAAAGCACATGCCCTCGCTGGTCGAAGGCACGGCCAAGGCCGGCGCCTTGCGGGGCGAGCTCGCTTCCAAATGGGGTGTCGCGACAGGCATCCCGATCGCCGGCGGCGCTGGCGACAACGCGGCCTCGGCCTGCGGCATGGGCACGGTCGGCGCCGGCCACGCCTTCGTGTCGCTCGGCACGTCGGGCGTGCTGTTTGCGGCGAACGCTTCCTATCTGCCCAATCCGGAAAGCGCGGTGCACACGTTCTGCCATGCGCTGCCCGACACCTGGCACCAGATGGGCGTGATCCTGTCGGCCACCGATTCGCTCAACTGGCTGTCGGAGATCACCGGAAAGAGCGCCGGCGACCTGACGCATGAACTCGGCGATATGCTGAAGGCGCCGACGGGCGTCTCTTTCCTGCCCTATCTTTCGGGCGAGCGCACGCCGCACAATGATTCCGCCATCCGCGGCTCCTTCACCGGGCTGGCGCATCAATCGAGCCGGGCCGTGCTGACGCAGGCGGTGCTTGAGGGCGTCGCCTTCGCGTTCCGCGACAGTCTCGAAGCGCTGAAGACGGCCGGCACGACACTGAGCCGGGTGACCGCGATCGGCGGCGGCTCGCGCTCGCGCTATTGGCTGAAGGCGATCGCCACCGCGCTGCAGGTGCCGGTCGACATCCCGGCCGACGGCGATTTCGGCGCCGCCTTCGGCGCGGCGCGGTTGGGGTTGATCGCCGCGACCGGCGCCGATCCGCTTGGCGTCTGCACCGCGCCGGCGACGGATGCGACGATCGAGCCGGACGTCGGGCTTGGTGGTGCTTATGTCGATGCTTATCAGAGATATCGGGCGCTATATCCGGCGATTAGGGCGGTAACTGCGTGAGCAGGCGCGAGGCCCCCCTCTCTGCCCTGCCGGGCATCTCCCCCTCAAGGGGGGAGATTGGATGTCACGTCGGCTTTCGCCAATCGCCGGCGTTGCAAGGAGAGGCGAGGCCTCGAAGCTGCCAATCTCCCCCTCAGAGGGGGAGATGCCCGGCAGGCACGAGGGGGGTGCCTCGCGCCACTCTTACCCAGTTATCCTCACTGCGCCGGCACC
>NZ_VFWS01000149.1:0-11200 GCF_006443065.1 Mesorhizobium sp. B1-1-5
GCATGACCAACTTTAGATGATTGCGCCCGGGCCCCCCTATCTGTCCTGCCGGACATCTCCCCCTCAAGGGGGGAGATTGGCAGTTTCGTCGACGGCACTTCTTTCCCAACGTCGGCGATTGGCGAAAGCGGGCGTGACATCTGATCTCCCCCCTTGAGGGGGAGATGCCCGGCATGGCAGAGGGGGGTGCCTCGCGCCGTCATCTCCGATGCTATCGTCCCTTCCAAACCGGCTCGCGCTTCTCCGCGAAGGCCCGGAACCCTTCCATATTGTCTTCCGAGCCGTAGAGCTTGTCGACCGTCGGCAGCTGCCGGCGCGTCACCTTGTTCATGGCGTCCTGGAAGGTCAGCGCCTCGGCCACCCGCGCGGTCTCCTTGATCGAAGCGAAAACCAGCGGCGGGCCGCTTGCGAGCAACCTTGCGATCTCCCAGACGCGCTCCTCGAGCTTGTCCTTGGGCAGCACCTCGTTGACCAGGCCCCAGCGATGCGCCTCGGCAACATCCATCCAGCGGCCGGTGAACAGGAGGTCCATCGCGATATGGTAGGGGATGCGCTTCGGCAGCTTGATGGTCGCAGCGTCGGCCAGCGTGCCGGCGCGGATCTCGGGCAGCGCGAAGGAGGAATGGTCCGAGGCGTAGATGAGGTCGCAGGACAGCGCCAGCTCGAAGCCGCCGCCCACCGCCATGCCGTTGACGCAGGCGATCACCGGCTTGTTGAGGTCGCGCAACTCCTGCAGCCCGGCAAAGCCGCCTACGCCGTAGTCGCCGTCGACCGCGTCGCCTGCGGCCGCCGCCTTGAGGTCCCATCCGGCGCTGAAGAACTTGTCGCCGGCGGTCTTGACGATGGCGACGCGCAAGCCGGGATCGTCGCGGAACGCCTTGAAGGTCTCGCCCATCAGCCGCGATGTCTTCAGATCGATCGCGTTGGCCTTCGGCCGGTCGAGCGTGACCTCGAGGATCGTGCCCTCGCGGCGGGTGGTGATGATTTCAGCCATTCTTCTTTTCTCCAAGCACCAGCAAGGCATCCGCGATCCAGGCGCCCTTGCCTTTGGCGCAGACGATCAGCGGGTTGATGTCGAGCTCCTCGATCTCGCCTTCGTTTTTCTGCACGAAGTCGGCAATGCCGGCGATGGCGTCGATGGCGGCGTCGACGTCGGCCCTGGGCCGGCCGCGATAGCCTTCGAGGAGAGGATAGAGCTTGAGCCCACGCAATGCCGCCTCGATGTCGTCGCGCGTGGCCGGCAGCATCAGGGTCACGCTGTCGCGCAAAAGCTCGACCAGCACGCCGCCGGTGCCGAGCGTCATCACCACGCCGAACATCGGGTCGCGGGTGAAGCCGACGATCAACTCGGCGACGCCGTCACGCACCATGCGCTCGGCATAGAGCCCAGTGCCGAGCGGCAAAAGGTCATGCGCGGCGGCGCTGACGGATTCGGCGTCCTTGAGGTTGAGCCGCACCGCGCCGACTTCCGATTTGTGCGTGACGCCAAGCGCCTTCAGCGCCACCGGGAAACCCAGCGTCATCGACGAAATCACCGCCTCGACCGCATTGGAGGCGCGCTCGCCCTTCGGCACCGGCAGGCCGGCGTTGATCAGCCTTTCCTTGGCCTCGGCCTCGTCCGGCGTCACGCGCTTGGCTTCGGAAGCCCCCGCCGCGGTGGTGTCGACCGGCTGCGCCTGCGGCTCGCGCCAGGCCCAGCCGATGAAGGCGGCGGCTTGGGCGGCGTCCATGGCTTCCGGGATGCCGAACAACGGCACCATGCCGCGCGCCATCAGGCCGGCGGTGTATTCCTCAGGCAGGTTTTCCGGCAGCGAGGAGACGATCGCCCCTTGCGCCTCGTTGGTCTTCAATGCCGCCTCGAAGGCGCGCAGCGTCGCCCACCAGTCGACGTCGGAACAGCGGTCCGGGCGCGGAAAGTCGAGCACCAGCATGTTGAGGTCGAAACCGCCCGACACCATGGCGGTGAAGGTGGCCGTCATCGCCGGCTCGTTGTTCCAGATGAAGGTGTGGTAATCGAGCGGATTGGCGACCGCGACCAGCGGTCCGAGCGTCGATTTGACATGCGCGCGGTGCTCGGCCGTCAGTGCCGGGAAATGCACCCAGCGCCCCTCGGCGCTGTCCGCCATGACGGAGGCCTCGCCGCCCGAGCAGCTCATCGACGACAGCCTGTAGCCGGGCAATGGTCCGGTGATGTGCAGCAGCTTCAGCGCCTCGATGAAGGCGGGAATGGAATCGACGCGCGCTATGCCGAGACGCTTCAGGAAGGCGCCGGAGGCGGCGTCCGAGCCGGCCAGCGAGGCAGTGTGCGACACCGTCGCCTGCCTTGCCTGCTCCGAGCGGCCGACTTTCATGGCGATGATCGGCTTCTTCAATTCGCGCGCCCGGGCCGCCAGCTTCTCGAAGCCGGCGACCGAGTCGAAGGCCTCGATATGCAGGCCGAGCGAGGTGACGCGCTCGTCCTCGATCAGGCCCAATGCCATTTCCGAAAGGCCGGTCTGCGCCTGGTTGCCGGCGGTCATCAGGAAGGCGATCGGCAGGCCGCGCTTCTGCATCGTCATGTTGATGGCGATGTTGGACGACTGGGTGATGATGGCGACGCCCTTGCCGCCCTCGGCCAGCCTGATGCCGCCATGCTGGTCGGGCCAAAGCAACGCGCCGTCGGCATAGTTGATCAGGCCGTAGCAGTTCGGCCCGATGATCGGCATCTGGCCCGCGGCGGCGACGAGCTCCGCCTGCAGCCGCTCGCCGTCCTCGTCATAGGCTTCGGTCTCGAGGAATCCGGCGGCAAAGCAGACAGCGCCGCCGGCGCCGCGCTCGGCCAGCGCCTTGATCACCTCGATGGTGAGATGCCGGTTGACGCCGACGAATGCGGCGTCCGGCGCTCCGGGTAGGTCGGCGGCGGAGCGGTAGGCCTTGCGGCCGGCGACCTCATCCTTGGTCGGATGCACCGGCCAGATTTCGCCGGCAAAGGCCATCTTGATCGACTGCGCCACGACGGCGGCGGCCTGCGCGCCGCCGAACACGGCGATCGATTTCGGGCGCAGGAGACGTTCGAGTTTATGCATGGCCATCTTTTCGTTTGAGCGCGATCTTGTCCAAGGCCGGATCCGGGCCTTGGTGCATCATGCTCTAAGCTCCGAACGGACGCAGCAGCGCCCGCGAAATAATATGTCGCTGAATCTCCGACGTGCCTTCCCAGATGCGCTCGACGCGGGCGTCGCGCCAGATGCGCTCCAGCGGCAGGTCGTCCATCAGACCCATGCCGCCATGGATCTGGATGGCCTCGTCGGCGACAAAGGCCAGCATCTCCGTGGCCTTCAGCTTGGCCATCGCCATATCCTGGTCGGTGACGGTGCCCTGATCGTACTTCCAGCCGGCTTCGAAGACCATCAGGTCCGCGGCCTTCAATTCCGTCGCCATGTCGGCGAGCTTGAACGAGACGCCCTGGAACTTGCCGATCTGCTGGCCGAACTGCTGGCGCTGCGCGGCATATTCTATTGCGTGCGAGAGCGCGCGTTCGGCGCGGCCGAGGCAAGTGGCGCCGACCTGGAGACGCGTGGCGCCGAGCCAGGAGTTGGCGACGTCGAAGCCCTTATGCACTTCGCCGAGCACCTGGGAAGCCGGCAGCCGGCAGTCGTCGAATTCGAGGATCGAATTGGTGTAGCCCCGATGCGAGACGTTGCGATAGCCGTCGCGCACCGAAAAACCCTTGGTGCCCTTGTCGACGAAGAAGGCGGTGATCTTCTTGCGCTTGCCGCGCGAAGTCTCTTCCTCGCCCGACGCCATGAAACAAATCGCGAAGTCGGCGATGTCGGCATGGGAGATAAAGTGCTTGGTGCCGTTGAGCACCCAGTCCGAGCCGTCTTGCACCGCGGTCGCCTTCATGCCGCGCAGGTCGGAGCCGGCGCCGGGTTCCGTCATCGCCAGGCAGTCCGACTTCTCGCCGCGGATGCAGGGAAAGAGATATTTCTCGCGCTGCTCCGGCGTGCCGGCAAGCAGGATGTTGGACGGACGCGCCACGCAGGTCCAGTGCAACGCGTAATTGGCGCGGCCAAGCTCCTTCTCGTAGAGCAGCCAGCTTACCGTATCGAGGCCGGCGCCGCCGACATCGGCCGGCATGTTGGCGGCATAAAGCCCGGCCCCGATCGCCTTCGCCTTCAATTCGTCGATCAGCTCGCGGCGCAGCACGCCGGTGCGCTCCACCTCGCGCTCATGCGGGTAGAGTTCGTTCTCGACGAAGGCGCGCGTCGTCTCGACGATGAGCTTCTGTTCTTCCGAAAGACCGAAATGCATTGCCTCAGCCCTTCTTCTTGCTCTTCTTCGCCTTATCGCCCTTGGCGGGCTTCTCAGCCTTTGCCGGCTTGGCTACTTTCTTCGCCGGCTTTGCCTTTTCGGCAGCTTTGGCTGGAGTTTTCTTCGCGGCCAGCTTGGCGAGCTGCCTAGTATAGTCCTTGTGCAGCGCGCCGGCGCCCCAGCCCTTGCCGTTGTTCTGCCTCGACAGCGCTTCCATGATCGCGACCAGATTGTCGTCGCGGATGCGCTCCAACTCGCGGATCGACAGGCCGTGCGCCTGCTCGTCCGACTGCGTGGCGATCAGGTCGACCAGCTCGTCGTTGAACTCGGGCACGTCCATCAGCTTGGTCCACGGCCATTTCAAGCAAGGTCCGAACTGCGCCATGAAGTGGCGCATGCCGGCCTCGCCGCCGGCGACGCGATAGACCTGGAACATGCCCATCTGCGCCCAGCGCAGGCCGAAGGAATAGCGCATGATGTCGTCGAGTTCCTCGACGGTGCAGATGCCGTCCTTGACCAGCCACAGCGCCTCGCGCCAGGCCGCTTCGAGCAGGCGGTCGCCGACGAATGCCTCGATCTCCTTGCGTACCACCACCGGCTTCATGCCGATCGAGGCGTAGAGCTCCTTGGCCACCTCAATGGCCTCGGGGAAGGTCTGCTCGCCGCCGACGATCTCGACCAGCGGCAAGAGATAGACCGGGTTGAAAGGATGGCCGACCACCAGCCGCTCCGGATGCTTCTTCATCGCCACCTGCATGTCGGTCGGCTTGATGCCGGAGGTGGACGAGCCGACGATGGCATTGGCGGGCGCATGCGCGTCGATCTCGGCCAGCACCTTGTGCTTGAGGTCGAGCCGCTCCGGCACGCTTTCCTGGATGAAGTCGGCGTCGGCAACCGCCTCGGCGATGGTCTTGGCGAAGGTGAGCTTGCCTTCCTTGGGCAGGCCGGCGGGCAGCATCTGCTTGTAGGCCCGCCTCGCGCCCTTCATCACCTCGCCCACCTTGCGCGAGGCTTCCGGATCCGGATCGAAGATCGACACGTCGATGCCGTTGAGCAGCAGCCGCGCCACCCAGCCGGCGCCGATGACGCCGCCGCCGATGGCGGCCGCCTTGTTGATGATGCTCATGCTTGTCAGGCTCCGGTTCTCGTCTTGGCTGTTTCGGGGTCGGTGAGGGCCACACGCTCGCCGGCGCGGATCACCGCCGGATCGTAGGCCTTTCGGGCGAACACTTCGAGGACGAAGGGCCGGAAGAATTCGACCGGCAGCGTCTCGTAGTCGGGATCGAAGCTCGACTGGTCCCATCGCTCGCAGAACTGGTCGCAGTCGTCGAAATAGAGGTGGCCGGCGAAGCGGTCGCGGGCATGGCGGTTGCCGCCCAGATGATGCGCGTAATAGAGGCGCTGGAAATCGCCGTGCTTCTCCACCACCCAGGTGCATTGCTCGCGCACGAAGGGTTTCAGGATCGCAGCCGCGTATTCGTCGTGGTTGTAGGGCGCGTAGATGTCGCCGATGTCGTGCAGCAGCGCGCAGGCGATCCAGTCGGTGTCGGCGCCGTCGCGCCAGGCGCGCGTCGCCGCCTGCAGCGAATGGCCGAGTCGGGTGATCTTGTAGCCCGACAGACCCTCGTCGAGCCGCACGAGCGCGTCGAGCAGCCGGTCGCCGGTCTTGGCGGCATAGTCGATCTCATGGGCGGTCAGGAATTCGTAGTCTTCCTTGTCGCCGTCCTTCATCGCGCTGAATTTGACGGTAGCCATGGTGCGCTCCCGAAGTCTTGTTTGAGCATGATCTGGTCCGAAAACCGGTTCCCACTTTTCGGGATCATGCTTATGCCGCGGCTGCGATCGGCGCCCGCTTGGTCAGGTTGAGCTTCTTGCGCACTTCCTCAGGTCCAAGCACGCGCGCACCGAGATTGGTGACGATGCTCGCCGCGCGTTCGACCAGTTGCGCGTTGGTGGCCAGCACACCTTTGTCGAGCCACAGATTGTCCTCCAGGCCGACGCGGACATTGCCGCCGGCAAGCACGGCCGCCGCCGCATAGGCCATCTGGTTGCGGCCGATCGAGAAGGCCGACCAGTTCCAGGTCGAGGGCACGTTGTTGACCATCGCCATGAAGGTGTTGAGGTCGTCCGGCGCGCCCCACGGCACGCCCATGCAGAGCTGCACCAGCGCGTCCGGGTTGAGC
Organism: Mesorhizobium sp. B1-1-5; assembly: GCF_006443065.1. Taxonomy (NCBI): domain Bacteria; kingdom Pseudomonadati; phylum Pseudomonadota; class Alphaproteobacteria; order Hyphomicrobiales; family Phyllobacteriaceae; genus Mesorhizobium; species Mesorhizobium sp. B1-1-5. The sequence goes on from NZ_VFWS01000149.1 coordinate 6,477, forward strand.
ACATTCTCCTCGACCAGCTGTTTGGCGAACCACAGATGTCCAGTGTCGAAGGCCTCGATCTCAGGCTTGACGCCCAGCGCCGTCATCATGCCGCCCATGGCGCGCAGCATGCCGGGCGTGTTGGTCATCACATAGTCGGCCTCGGCGAAGTTCATCGTGCCGCAGTCCAGTGTGCAGATCTCCGGCAGGCACTGGCGCACATGTTCCATGCGGTTGGTGGCGCCGCCCATGTCGGTGCCCTTCTCGTTGAGCGGCAACGGCGCTTCCGGCGAGCCAAACACCATGTCGCCGCCCATGCCGGCGGTGAGGTTCAGCACCACGTCGACGTTCGCCTCGCGGATGCGCTCGGTCACCTCGCGGTAGAGATGCACGTCGCGCCTCGGCTTGCCGGTCTCGGGGTCGCGCACATGGCAATGGACGATCGCGGCACCCGCCTTGGCGGCGTCGATCGCCGAATCGGCGATCTGCTTGGGCGAGCGCGGCACATGCGGGCTGCGGTCCTGCGTGCCGCCGGAGCCGGTCACGGCACAGGTAATGAAGACCTCGCGGTTCATCGCAAGCGGCATTTTGATCCTCCCAGATTCGATCGGCCATGCATGCCATCCAGAAGCGGGAGCCGATAGCGGCACGGCATGCACGGCAATTCACCAAGAATGCCCTACTTGTCGGAAACTGTTTTGCGTTTTACGAAGGTCTCATGATCAAAAGCGAAAAGCCGACCATCTTTCGGTCCGAGCGCGGGACGCTCAAGGTTACGCTCCTGGTGTTCTCGGGGTCGTCGATCATGTGCGTGGCCTCGGCCGTCGATCCTTTGCGCGCCGCAAACCGCATCTCAGGCGAGATGCTGTTCGATTTCAAGCTGGTCTCGGTCACCGGCGAGGCGCCGGTCACGACATGCGGCCTTCCCGTGGCTGTCAGCGGCCGCTTCGACGCGGGCGAGGCCACCGACATGCTGGTCGTCGTCGCCGGCTTCGGCACGCAGAACTACGCCACCTCGGCATTGCTCGCGGGCTTGCGCAGGGCAGCGCGCGCTGCCCGCGCCTGTGGCGGCGTCGAGGCGGGCACCTGGCTGGTGGCGCGCGCCGGCCTGCTCGAGGGGCGCAGCGCCACCACGCATTGGGAGGACATGGAGGATTTCTCCGCCGCATTCCCGGGCGTCGATGTGCGGCCGGACCGTTACGTCATCGACGGGCCGGTCTTCACCTCCGGCGGCGCCTCGCCGACCTTCGACCTGATGCTACATCTGGTCCGCACGAGGCTCGGCATGGCCGCTGCGCTCGATGTGGCGAGCGTCTTCATCTATGACCAGGCGCGCGCCGCGACCGACGCGCAGCCGCTGGTCTCGCTCGGCCGGCTCGACGGCTACGATCCGCGGCTTGCCCAGGCGATCCGGCTGATGGAAGCGCATGTCGACCAGCCGCTCACCATCGACGCCGTGGCCAAACGCGCCGGTGTCACGGCGAGAACGCTGGAAAGCATTTTTCGCAAGTCGATCGGCGAGACCCCCGGCGCCTATTATCTGAGGCTGCGCCTCAGCGCCGCCCGTCGTCTGGTGGTCGACACGCGCATCGCCATGGCCGACATCGCCGGGCGTACCGGCTTTTCGTCCGCCGCGGCACTTTCCAGGGCGTTTTCAAGGGCTTTCGGCGAGGCGCCGGTCAGGCTTCGGCGCGGTTGAGTATCCAGTCTGTCGCGCCGGCGAGGTCGTCGACCAACGCCGTCGGAGCCGGATCGAAGCGCGTTTCGTCGCCGGGGCGGTACTTGCCCGTCCGCACGAGCAGCGCCGCGCCAAGCCCGGCGCGCAGCGCGCCGGCGACATCGCTCTCCGCGTCGTCGCCGACCATGACCGCATCGGCCGCAGGGCAGTTCAAATCGACAAGCGCCGAAAGGAAGAAGTCCGCCGACGGCTTGCCGAGCACGACCGAGCTTCGGCCGCTGGCGAATTCGAGGGCCGCAACGAAGGCGCCGGCGTCGAGGCTGAGTTGGCCATCCGCATCCTTGAAGGTGCGGTTGGTGGCCAAAGCCACAAAATCGGCACCGGCGGATAACGCGCGGAAAGCACGGTTGAGGCTGGCGTAGCCGAACGCCTCCCCGGCATCGCCGACGACGACCGCCTTGCTGCTTCCTCCCTCCAGGCCCGAAAACTCTGCTTCGAGATCGGGATGGACGAGCAGATGCGGCTCGCGGCCATGCCTGCGCAACCATTCGATCGCAGCGCGCGCCGGCGTCAGCAATTCTTCATCCGCAACTTCGATGCCCATCGCGGCAAGTTGCGCGACAATCTTGCTGCGCGGCGAGCGCGTCGTGTTGCTGACAAAGCGGAGCGGCAGCCCGGCCTTGCGCAAACGCTCGACCGCGGTCACGGCACCTGCGATCGGGGTATCGCCATCGTAGACGACACCCACAAGATCAAGCAGCACCGCGCGTATCATCGGTGCAGGATGGAGAAGCCACCTCTTTTCGTCAAATCACGGGAATTGTCAGGCGGCGTCGCGGCCGTCGCCGACGATGCGCGTGCGCATGCTCTTGGCCAGCGCCGTTTCCAACCGCGCGGCGACCGCGCGGTCCCATTCATTTGTCTTGCGGCCGCCGTCTTTCGAATGCGGCAACGCCATCAGCCGGTCGATGATCGATCCGGCTTCGCCGGACGAAAGCAGGGCGTCGATCTCGCGTTCATGCTGCATATCGGTTCGCCTCCTTCTTCTTCACCCGCCACAGGAGCCACGTTTATACGAGTTCCGTGACGGCTGTTTGAAGGCAAGAGCGGGGCGATTAAGGGGCGGCTCGGGGCAAAACCTTGTCGTGAAGTTCTGCCCCGCGCGAACGCTATACGGTCGGGCATTCCGCCTGAGCGATCAGACGTAGCGGTTGACGATGTTCTCCAGCAGCTCCTGCCGGCCGGAGCGCGGCTGCGGCTCGATCTTCTCCTTCACGACGCGCTCGGCGATCTCCTCCAGCGTGCGCTCGCCCGAAAGCATTGCCTTGCCTTCGGCGGTGTTCCAGCCGGCATAGCGCTCGGCGAGTGGGCCGGACAGCGCCTTGTCCTCGATCATCTTGGCCGCCGCCTTGAGGCCGCGTGCGCAGGCATCCATGCCGCCGATATGGCCGATCAGGAGGTCGTCCGGGTCGAGCGACTGGCGCCTGAGCTTGGCGTCGAAATTTGTGCCGCCGGTCTTGAAGCCGCCGCCCTGCAGGACCTGGTAATAGGCCAGCGCCATTTCCGGCACGTTGTTGGGGAACTGGTCAGTGTCCCAGCCCGACTGGTAGTCGTTGCGGTTCATGTCGATCGAACCGAAGACTCCAAGCGCGTTCGCCAAAGCCAGCTCATGCTCGAAGGAATGGCCGGCCAGGATCGCGTGGCCCTGCTCGATGTTGAGCTTTACCTCCTTCTCCAGCCCGAAGCGCTTGAGGAAGCCGTAGACGGTGGCGACGTCGTAGTCGTACTGGTGCTTGGTCGGCTCCTGCGGCTTCGGCTCGATCAGGATCGTGCCCGTGAAACCTATCTTGTGCTTGTAGTCGACGACGAGGTTGAGGAAGCGGCCGGCCTGTTCCTGCTCGCGGGCAAGGTCGGTGTTGAGCAGCGTCTCATAGCCCTCGCGTCCGCCCCACAGCACATAGTTCTCGCCCTTGAGCTTCTTGGTGACGTCGATGCAGCTCTTCACCGTCGCCGCCGCATAGGCGAACACATCCGGATCGGGATTGGTGGCCGCGCCCGACATGAACCGGCGGTGCGAGAAAAGGTTCGCCGTGCCCCAGAGGAGCTTGACGCCGGTCTCTTCCATCTTGGTTGCGAAATAGTCGGCGATCTCGTCGAGGCGCGCGGCGCTCTCCGAAAAATCCTTGCCTTCCGGGCGCACGTCCGCGTCGTGGAAGCAGAAATAGGGCGCGCCGAGCAACGAGAACATCTCGAAGGCGACGTCGGCCTTGAGCTTGGCCAGTTCCATCGTGTCGACGCCGCCCGGCTTGGCAAACCAGGGCCGGTCGAAGGTCTGGCCGCCGAACGGGTCGCCGCCCGGCCATGCGAAGGAATGCCAGTAGGCGACGGCGAAGCGCAGATGGTCTTCCAGCCGCTTGCCGGCCACCACCTCATCGGGGTTGTAATGGCGATAGGCCAGCGGATTGGGCGAATCCGGCCCTTCATACTTGATTGTCTTGATGTCGCCGAAAAATCCGCTGCTCATGGTTTCCTTCCTCTTCGAGATGGTTTCCCGATTACCTCAGGCGTAATTGGTTTCACTCTTTTGCCGGGCGAAAAGCGTCATGTCGAAACGATCCAACGAAGGACCATGACTATGACCGACCTCAACACGATCGCCCGCACCTACATCGCCGCCTGGAACGAGAGCGATGCGCAGCGCCGCAAGGCGCTGCTCGAAGCTGCCTTCACCAAGGATGTCAGCTATCGCGACCCGGTCATGCAGGGCGACGGCCATGACGGCATCGCCGCGCTGATCGACGGTGTCCAGCAGCGTTTCGCCGGCTTCCGCTTCTCGCTGAAGGGTGAGCCGGACGGTTTCGCAGACAAGATCCGCTTCTCGTGGAATCTTGGGCCGGAAGGCACGGAGTCCGTCATCGAAGGCACCGACATCGGCGTTATCGAGAACGGCCGCCTGAAGAGCGTCACCGGGTTTTTGGACAAGGTGCCGGCGCAGTGAGGATAACTGGGTAAGAGTGGCGCGAGGCACCCCCCTCGTGCCTGCCGGCCATCTCCCCCTCAAGGGGGG
>NZ_VFWS01000015.1:0-78643 GCF_006443065.1 Mesorhizobium sp. B1-1-5
AAGTAGTCAAGCACGCCTTCTTTCCCGCGCTGCTCACCTATGGCTCGCTCTTCTATATCGTCGATATCGAAGCGATGAAAATGGGGTTGAAGGGTCTGCCGTCGCGCAGCCGACATCCCGCCTTGCAAGGGGCCGTGCGCTCTCTGATGGGTATCTGCGCGTTCGTGATTCTGGCTGGCCTCGTCTATTACGGCATCGGATGGACAAAGACTTTCTTCGGGAGCGCCGCCACGTGGATGATCGTCGCGGCGCTCATCATCGTCTACGTCGTTCTCGTCGCCTACAGGGCGAAGCATCCCGACCTGCCCCTGGAGAGCCTCAAAGGCGACATTCGGGAAATACCCCATTTCGGCGAGACGGCACGAACCGGGCTGCATTTCCTGCTGCCGGTCGTGCTCCTCATCTGGTGCCTGATGGTGGAAGAGCTTTCGCCAGGCCTCTCCGCCTTCTGGGGCTCCGCCGCGCTGATGGCGCTGGTCGTCACGCAGCGCCCGTTGACGGCGTTCTTCCGCGCGGAGCGTCAGCTTGCGCCGCGTTGGCGGGAAGGCTTCGTCGATCTCATCGAGGGGCTGTCGGCGGCCGCACGCAACATGACCACGGTCGGCATCGCCACGGCAACGGCCGGCATCATCGTCGGCACGGTGCTCCTGACCGGCGTCGGTCTGGTAATGACCGAGCTTGTCGAATTCATCTCGGCCGGCAGCTTCATGATCATGCTGCTGTTCACCGCCGTTATCTGCCTCATTCTGGGAATGGGCTTGCCGACCACCGCCAGCTATGTCGTCGTGGCGACGCTGATGGCTCCGGTGATGGTCAATCTCGCGGCGCAGAACGACCTGGCCGTGCCGCTGGTGGCGGTGCACCTTTTTGTCTTCTATTTCGGACTGATGGCCGACGTGACGCCCCCCGTCGGTCTTGCTGCATACGCAGCCGCCGCGATTTCCGGCGCCGATCCTGTGAAGACTGGCTTTCAGGGATTCAAGTACGAAATCAGGACGGGGCTGTTGCCGTTCATCTTCATCTTCAACAACGGCCTGCTTATGATCGACCTGCAGGGCCCGCTGGATTTTATCCTCGTCATAGTGACATCGGCGCTGGCCATGGTTGCTTTCGTTGCGGCGACCCAGAATTGGTTCCTCGTTCGAAATCGCTGGTACGAGGCCATAGCCCTCTTGCTGATCTGCTTCACGCTGTTCCGGCCCGGCTACTGGCTCGATCTGGTCGATGAGCCCTTTGTTGAAAAACCCGTGTCGCAGTTGAACCAGACTGTTGATGCGACGCCGGCGGGGCAGGCGGTTCGCCTCAGGTTGAAGACGGTCAACATCAATGGGGACGAGATCGAGAAGCTGGTCAGGCTCGATCTCGCCGAAGGCAAGAATGCCACGGAGCGGCTGGAGAGCGCAGGACTGAGCGTCAGTGAGCTGGGTGATAGCATGACGGTCGGCATCGTGCGGCTCGGAAGCCAGGCGGCGAAGTTCGGGCTGCAGCCCGGTGACGAAATCACCGGGGTCATGGTGCCAAACGACCGTCCATCGCGCTACTGGTTCGTGCTTCCCGCGCTTTGCCTGTTCGGTCTGGTTTTCTGGCTACAGAGGCGCCGAAAGCAGGCCGCCTTGCCAGTTGGAGCCGTTCCCTGAGGTATTGCCCTGTGTTTCATTTCAATGGCCATACCTCAACGACGCCGTGCGCGACAGCGCAGGGGACGTGCGAGATTTTGTCGATAGCGTCGCCCAGGTCAGCAGCTTCGATCACGGCAAATCCGGCGATCGGCAGGTCTGACGACATGAAGGCACCCTCCTGCGTCTTTACACCTGGTGCATCCGGATTAGGCACCTGTACCGGCGTCCCCGCCCTCCCTATCAGGGCGCCTTCCGAGCGCAACCTCTCGTCCTGTTCATGAGCAGCATCCCTGACGGATTGTAGAGTGCGATCGTATCCGGCCGGGTCGCCATATTGGATTGTAACGAATTTTGGCATCGGGACGTCTGCTTTCGCGGGGTTCGACGTGAAGCTCAGGCGAGGACCTAACTCGGGCAAGACGAGATTGGCACGACTACCTCGCGAAGAGCCGTCTTGACCTGATTGCTGGGAGATCTCCTACCGCATGTCTTCACCGCCAGAGCCGTGCAAGAAGGACTGGATCTCATCCATGTCGATCTTCCCATCACCATTCTGGTCGATTGCAGAGAAGATGCGCCCGACAGCGTCCTGAACCTCGTTTTCGGACAACGATCCGTCGCCATTTGTGTCCAAAAACGCGAACATCAGTCGCATTCCGGCGCCGCGCATCATCATACGCGGGCCATGGTGTCCAGCCATCCAGTGCTCGCCGGACGGGCCGCCATAACGGTTTTTATGCCAAGGGACGCCATGACGATCTGCGCTGTCCTGAGCGTTGTCATGCTCTTCTTGACGATTGTTGGCCACGTCAGAGCTTCGATCCTGCTGCATCCGCTCCTGGATGGCTTGGTCAATCATCTGGCGGATCATTTCACGCGTTGGGCCGCCCGCTTGCCCATTCGCATCCGGCAACTGCCCGGCACCAGGCTGTTCAGTCGCCGGGGGAGGCGCAGGGGTTCCGTTTGTCTGGGCGAGAGCAGGGAAACTAGCGAAAATAAGAGCGGCGGCCGCAGCCGTCGTGCAGCAAGGGAATCTCATGACATGCTCCATTTGGTTGGCCGTGGTCTGCCTCAAGCGGATTGGGCTGCCCAAACTGGCGGTATGCTCGATTGTTCCGGCCGGTGTTTCTTCGGCAAGAGGGCATGAGGGACGGGTTGGGCAAACATGGTCGGAGCGATCGAGATCCGGAGCATCAAGTAGCTCATTGTGGCGTCCTCGTTTGGAACGCTGATGCAGGCGCTGATAATCAACTCTTTTTGAGGAACGGAACGTGAACCTCCAGTGGACATTGGATGGAGGTCAGCGCTGGCTGCGGCCGTTCGGCTTCTTCTGGCGCGTCCTCTTGCCGCTCACTAAGACCCGGTCTTGCCAGGATGGCCACCTTCACCGTCGTCGCCGGCTGGAACAAATTCTTCGGGCCGCTGATCGCTACCAATTCCGGCGAGACCTGCAGGCGCTCGGGCTGGCAATTTTGGTCGGCGGCGCCGGCACATCGATGAAGTAAAATGTGCTAATCGCGTCCGCGGGCGTGGCGACGCTGCCGACGGCGATCCTCTTCCTCGCCTTGCAGCGCCACTTCGCGCGTGCCATCGCGGCGACTGGCATCAGAGGCCGGCGATGGCCGACATCGAGATCGCCGGCAACCGTCAGGCTGTGGGCTCTCCACGAAAGGCGGATTGATCTGGCGGCTGGGGATTAATCTCGGCCACGTCAGCCGATGCTACGCCTGCCGCCCGAACGTTCGGATCGCGACTCGCTCAAGGCCGGCTGCTTCCGTTTGATCCCGTTCGACAACAGGCTCGAAGGCAACCGTCTTCTGGTCGAAGCCAACTTCACCACGCAGGCAGTGCTTGTCCCAGGGGTTATTGGACTTCAGACGGCACCGCTGTCGCTCAAATTTCAGGGAGAGCATTAGCGCTATCGCGCTCTGCAAGCTTCGAATGCGAAGGGATGAGCTGCAATGCGATCCTTGGCGTGACGAAGCTCGGCGATCGCACGGTGCCGTTCGGGCTCGGCTGGCACCGCTATTTTCCGCTGAGACCGATTGAAGGGGCGGCTTCCGGGCCCCGCAACCAGGTGCCCGAAGCTTAATTTTAGGGACTGGAGAGCGCTGCCGCGCCGTTTGGCCAACAACGATTTTGATGGCTTGGGACGGCGCGGCCTCTAGCGCTCCCGAACGGGCGTATGCGGCTCGGGGTCGAGACCGCTCCTGCTGTCCCTATTTTCCTTGCCGATTGGCACGTTCAGCCTTCCACATACACGATGCGGCGCGTCGACGGCTCAACCAGCACCGGTCGGTTGTTCACATAGACGTACCGGTACCGGTAGTTCGGGATCTTCTGCAAGGCTACCGTGTCGGGCAGGGTTGCGCCCGTCACAACCTTTCCTTGAAGGTAAACAGGCTTGACCCGATGCTCGCTGATGTAAGTACGCACCTGTTCGGGCGGATTGATCACGGTGCCAGCCGCACCGCCGCCCACGATCCCCGCCGCGCCGCCCACAGCAGCGCCAACTGGGCCTCCGATGATAGCGCCGGCGATCGCTCCGGTAGCGCCGCCGGCGACCGCTCCGGCATTAGCCTGATCGCGAGGAGCTCTCACGATCGCGATGCCGGAGTTGGCCGGCCGCTCGGTTAAGACGACCCGATTGCCGCCGAATTCTGCGGTAACGTAATCGGAATAGACCCAGCCTTGACCACCGGCCTCGGCGATGGTGCACCATTTCGAGTTTTGCAGGCAGCCGTTCAGTGTGGCCGTCTGACCCGCCCGCAGCACGCCGATGACTGGATATTGCGAGCCCGGACCGGCGCGAACATTAAGGTTTGTAGTAGCGGATACGGGAGTGTCGGCAAAAGCTGCGCCAGACCAGCCGACAAGCGCGCCTGCCACTGCAGGTAACAAAAGCCTTCTCATCGTTCTGTCTCCGTTTCATGGTTCCCTCAGAGCCAAAAACGAGGAAGAAGCGCGTGCGTTCCGCTGGCGGAATCGCTGAACGGATAGATTCCAAATGTCATCATTGAGCTGTCTCTGCTGCTCCCGCTTGAGTCTAGATAGATCGGGCTGGCATCATCGGAGTGGCCTTGGCGCACACCGTCGCGCGATAGGCCGTGGAGTAGTTTTAGGACCACTGAATCAGCAATCGTTGCGGGGAGAAGCCGGGCAGGTCTTGAAATGCCAGCACAACTGACGCTACATAGCGTCATAGTTTTTGGCAATGCACGGAGGTGCTGCGATGGGCCTGGCACGATATGCGGATAACGGTTTGTTCGCACCGAAGAAGATTGCGGAGGCTTTCCGCACCACGAGCGAGGAGATCGCGCGTACCGCTGGTCTAGGCAAAGACGCGATCCAGCGCCGGGAGCGGGTGCGCTCAGCCAAGACGCAGCGCCGCCTGCGCGAGATGGTGGAAATAGTGAACAAGGTCGAGCCGCGATTTGGCTCCGCGCTCATGGCGTACGCCTGGTATCGGTCCGAGCCGCTGCGGGGATTTTCGGGGCAGACGGCTATGCAGCTCGTTCGGGAGGGTCGAGCCGATGAGGTCCTCGACTTCATCGACTCGGTCGATGCAGGGATTTACGCCTGAGCATCGCCGCCATCACCTATTCGGGCCGGCTCTACCGCGCCCTCAATCCGGTGTATGGCCGCGAGCCCATGTCGGGACGCGGTGCCGAGTTCTATGGAGGGCGTTTCAACCCCAAAGGCATGCCGGCGCTCTGTGCGTCGACTTCGATCCTGACAGCTTTGCGCGAAGCCAACCAGGTGGGCGATCTGCAGCCGACGACGCTGGTCACTTATCGTGCCGAGATCGAAGCCGTCTTCGATGCGGGCGACGCCACTGCGCTTACAGCAATGGGTCTCGATGCGGCGGCCCTCGCCGACCCGACATGGCGCGATCAGATGAGAGACCATGGCGAGGCGCATACGCAGCGATTTGCCCGTGAGATGTTCGCGCAAGGCTATAATGGCCTGCTCGTGCCGAGCTTCGCCAAGGGCGCCGCCGCAATCGGCGACTTGAATCTCGTTCTGTGGCGATGGGGTGACACTGCCCCATCCAGGCTCGAGCTGATCGAAGACGAGCAACGGCTCGGTTGATCTAGCCGGCCGCTGCCCGCGTTGCCAACTATACTGCCTTCGACAGGGAACCGGTTAGGGCTGCACTGAAATGACAACTCCGACCGTCAGGTTCACCAAGATCGGCGAGATTCCCTACGATTTTGTTCGCAAGCGCTTGTCAGTCGCCGTCCAGGACAGCAAGCGCGAACAGATCCTTATCACCAAGGGAGCCGTGCAGAACGTCCTCGACGCTTGTGGTTTCGTGCATGGCTGGATACCCCTCGGCGCGACGGAACGCGAGGCAATCGATGAACGATTCAGACGCTGGAGCACGCAAGGCTATCGCGTTCTCGGCCTGGCGATCCGGCGATTTCAAAGCAAGGCGGGCTTCAGCCGCGACGATGAAACCGACATGGCGTTCGCGGGGTTCCTGCTGTTCCTCGATCCGCCTAAGGAGGGTGTACGGGAGACACTGTCAGCGCTCGCCGGTCGCGGCATCGGCGTAAAGGTCATTTCCGGCGACAACCGCTATGTCGCGGCGCATCTGGCAGAGGCCGTGGGCCTGCGGGCCGACAGGATCATGACCGGCGCACATCTATCGAAGCTAACGAAGAACGGGCTTCTGGCCGGCGTCCGCAACACCGATCTGTTCGTCGAGATCGACCCGAACCAGAAAGAGCGTATTGTCGAGGCGTTGCGCCGGAGCGGCCATGTGGTCGGCTATCTAGGCGACGGCATAAATGACGCGCCGGCGCTTCATGAGGCAGACATCGGCATTTCGGTCGATACGGCTGTCGATGTGGCGCGAGGCCGCGGACATCTTCTTGCTCAAGCGCGATCTAGGTGTGCTGGTAAGGGGCGTCGACGATGGCCGGAAAACGTTCGCCAACACGATGAAGTACATCTCGATCACGACCAGCGCCAATTTCGGCAACATGATCAGCATGGCCGCCGCCTCGCTTTACCTGCCATTCCTGCCTCTGCTGGCCAAGCAGATCCTGCTGAACAATTTCCTCTCCGACATCCCGGCTCTCGCGATTGCGGGTGACAATCTCGATGTCGATCAAGTGCGTCGGCCACGTCACTGGGATATTCATTTCGTGAGACGCTTCATGGTGAGTTTCGGGCTGGTGAGCTCACTGTTCGACTTTGCAACCTTCGCGTACCTTCTTCTGGCCGTTCACGCCACGGCAGCCACGTTTCAGACCGCGTGGTTCGTGGAATCGCTGCTCACCGAACTCTCCATCGTGCTTGTGGTGCGGACCCAAAAGAGGCTGTGGCGCAGCCATCCCAGCCATTTGCTTGCGGGCCTCGCCCTCGGCGTCGGCATTATCACCATCGCCATCCCTTTCGCACCGTTCGCCAGCAGGTTCGGATTTGTGCCTCTGCCAGGACCTGTGCTGGCCGTGCTACTCGCAATCACCACGCTGTACGTGCTTGTGTCGGAGATCACCAAGAGCCGCCTTTTCGGCCATGGTAATCGAAGCAAGCCTAGACGAGAAAGTCCCGGGTCAAATCCCAAATCGGTCGCGCCGATCGGCATCCCTGGCTGAACCCAAGGACGCGGTTCGGCGATTCCCGCAAAGTGCAACGGCTCGATATCTAACAGGGCGACGTCAACCGCCGACGGCGGCCTTGGTGACATTCACGCCAAGATCGTAAACCAGCTGCCCCCCATAGTAGCCTGTCACCGTGACCAGCGCCGCGCCGGCTATTTCAATCGCGGGAATGGCGGGGGCCAGCGTGGCCAGCTCTCGGTTTCGCACCCACAGCGCGAGCCGGAGCAGGCCCCAGCCCAGAAAGGTCAAGGCGCTGATCCCGCCCAAGCCCTCATGGATTTCCGCTATCTCGCTGCTGAAGCCGGCCGCCTCCGCGTGGTCAAGGGCCAAGCCGCCGAAGAACCATGTGCCGACGGCAAACAGGCCGGCGGCGACGGCGGCAAAGGTGGAAATCGTCCCTACGCCCGAGCGCTTCGTCACGGCATTGCGATTGGCGAGCGCGACAAGGTCGATGACAACGAGCGCGTACATGAGCACGATGGGGAAATGGACCAGGATGGGATGGATATGCTGAATTTCGGGCATTGCAGATATTCTCCCGGAAGCTTGATGGTCGTTGGACGCTCGGTCGGCTGTCAGTCGTTGTCCCCGAGTTCCTCGTCTTCCCGATCGCTGCGAGCGCCGGAGATCGGCTTGCCGTCGCCGCATTCGTCGCCGACATCTTTGACCGACTTGGGACCAGCGGCGCTCATCATGGGGATAGCTTCGAGGTCGATTGGCGCGGAAGAGGCGGCGGATGCGGTTGCGCATGATCCATGGTCGGATTCCGCAAGGGCGGGTATGACAAAAACGGTCAAACCTCCGAGGGCGACAAGCAAGACGGGAAAATTGCGCATGGTTTCGTATCCCTCTCTGAGCGCCCGTCATCGGGCGCGGCGGCCCTTGATAGAGACGTGCTCCTTGCCGCCGGCTGATGATAATTGACAGCGGTTTGACAGCTTCCACATGCGACAGCTCTCTCCCATGAAAACCGTTGTGATGAGCCTCGCCGCTCTGGGAGTGGCCGCATTTGTGCTGGCCACGCCGCTAGTCGTCCGGGCGCAGGACGACGACGATGACCACGACCGGGCGCGCGATCTTTATGAGCGCGGCGAAATCGAGGGTCTCGCCCATATCATGGCCATTGTCCGCGCCAGGGCTCCAGGCGAGATCGTTGCGGTTGACCTCATTCGCGCCGGAGACAGGTGGATCTATCGGTTCCAGGTGGTTGCCGCCGATGGGCGGCGCAGGATCGTTGACATCGATGCCGGCGCCGGTGGCGTCTTGAGCAGTGAAGGCGACCGTAAATGAAGATCCTCGTGGCGGAAGACGAACCGCGCATCGCGGCCGATATCGCGGGGGTCTTGAAGGCCTCGGGCATGGCCGTCGATATCGTGAGTGATGGTGAAGCCGCGTGGTTTGCAGGCGATGTCGAGAACTACGATGCGGCGATCCTCGACCTTGGATTGCCGAAGCTTGACGGCCTCACGGTGCTGAAGCGCTGGCGCGCCAACGGACGGCGCTTTCCGGTGCTGATCCTGACCGCGCGGGGGCTGTGGACCGAGCGGGTGGAAGGCATCAACGCCGGAGCAGACGATTACCTTCCCAAGCCTTTTGAAATGGAGGAGTTGCTCGCACGATTGCGCGCCATTCTGCGCCGTTCAAGCGGGCAGGCGGCACCGGTCCTGAAATCGGGTCCCTTGTTGCTCGACACGCGCCAGATGCGCATCTGCCTTCGCGGCATTCCCGTGGCGCTTTCGCCGCTCGAATATCGGCTTCTCGCGTTCCTGATGCATCATGCCGGTCGCGTGGTCGCGCCGACCGAGCTCGCCGAGCATCTGTACAGTTCCGACAACGAACGCGACCCGAACACGATCGAGGTCATCGTTGCGCGTCTGAGGCGCAAGCTTGGCAGCGATATCATCGAAACCCGACGCGGCTTCGGATATTTCGTGCCGGACGGGCCCGGCTGATGCGCAATTCGATCCGCTTCAGGCTATGGTCGGCCGCAGCCATATCGATCGTGATCGCTCTTGCCATTGCAGGCGTCGGCCTGCGCTATCTGTTCGAGCTCAACGTCGAGCGACGAGTCGTCAGCGAGTTGACCGTCGACCTCAACGAGCTGATCGGCGCGACGAGCTTCGCGGCCGGCGGCCGTCTGTCTGTCGCTTCGACGCTTTCCGATCAGCGCTTCGCCAGTCCGCTGTCCGGCCACTACTGGCAAGTGGAAGACCTTGCAACCCACAGCCTCGTTCGATCGCGCTCCTTGTGGGATGCCACACTCGCCTTGCCTGAACAATCAGCGAATGGCGAGCTGCGGAAGGAAGAGCTCAAGGGGCCAGGCGGCGAGCTCACGGTTGCCGTTCTGCGCACGATTACCGACGCCGACGGGCGGGCGTTTCGTGCCGTCGTTGCGGAGGATCATCGTAATGTTGAAGTCTCGGTCGGCGAATATGTCCATGATCTCGTACCGGCACTTATGATGCTCGCATTCGCCCTGATGGGAGCGTTCTTCATCCAGATCACCGTCGGTTTGGCGCCATTGGGAGGCTTGCGCGTAGCGGTCAGGGACGTGATTGCGCAGCGGAAGGCTCGTCTCGATGTGGCCGCGCCGAGCGAAGTGCAGCCGCTCGCGGACGAGATCAATCGGTTGCTCGCCGCCCAGGAGAAGGCCCTGTCTCGCGCACGCTCGCGCGCCACCGATCTGGCGCACGGCCTCAAGACGCCGCTGCAGGTCCTGTCGGCCGATATCCGCGCTCTGCGCAAGAAGGGTGAGACCGAACTTGCCGACGAGATCGAGAAAAGCGCCGGCGCAATCCGCCGCCATGTCGAGCGGGAACTGGCGCGCGCTCGTATGGCGCCTGGCGTTTCCGGCGATGCCGCTTGCCTTGTCCGAGAGGTGGCCAACGGCGTGGTTGCCGTCGTTAGACGAACGCCAAGGGGCAAGCAGCTCTCATTCGCGATCGATGTCGCCGAGGATTTCATAGCGCCGGTCGAGGAGGGCGATCTATCCGAGATTCTCGGCAATCTGTTGGAAAACGCGACGCGCTTCGCGAAAACCCAGGTCCATGTAAGCGCATCCGCAAGCGCTGGGGAGGTGATCATCAAAGTCGTCGACGATGGGCCGGGCATCCCCGAGGCCGCCCGGAATGCCGCATTGTTGCGCGGAGTCCAGCTCGACAGCAAGGGCGGCGGCAGCGGTCTCGGCCTGGCAATCGTCTCAGATGTCGTCGAAGCCTATGGCGGCCGCCTCGAGATGGCCAATGCCAACTCCGGTCTGGCGGTGACCATCTACCTGCCTCGTCATAGTTGAGCTGTGTTCAGGCAAATCCCGGGAAGTAATCGACTTTGATTCTGGAACGGCGAACCCCCATGGCCAACAGCTTCCTGCGCAACGCCTTGACCATCGCCTGGGGGCCGGAGATGTAGAAGGTGCGTTCGAGATAGTCGGGCATGGTGAGGCGCACGAGGCGTGCGTCGATGTAACCGGGATACTGGCCGTGCTCAGCACCCTTGGCCACGGCATGAAACGTCCTTATGCCCAGTTCGCGTCTCGCCAGGCCAAGCACGTCGCGATAGGCAATGTCGCCTTGTCCCTCCGTTCCATAGAGAACGACGACGGGCCGCACTTCCTTGCGATCGACGAGATACTGCAGCATTGAGCGGAAGGGCGTGATGCCGATGCCGCCCGCCAGGAAAGCGATCTTGGTTTTCGGATCGGACGGCAGCGTGAAATCGCCGGCCAGTTGTGAAGCGTGAATCGTGGCGCCCGGCTTCATGGCTCCCAGCGCCCGCTTGAAAGCGCTCGATTGCGGATAGAACTTGACGCCAAGCCGCACCGATTGCTCGGTCGGCGATGAGGCGACAGTGAAATAACGCCGGTTGCCGCGATTGTCGGAACGGTCAAGGCCAAGTGTCCACTCAAGATACTGACCCGCCTGGAAAGCGAGCCTCCGCTGCGATCTGAAGATGAAGTCATAGCTGTCGACGGCGGTCTGCTCGATGCGTTCCAATGTCAGCACGAAACGGCCCTTCGGGCTCACGGCGTGAGCAAAGAGGTTACCCACCAGGAGAGCGAGCTCGGGCGTGAAATAGAACGAGCCGACATGGATATTGGGCGCGAACAGAAGGCCGACAACACCGGCAAAGGCGACACGCGGCCAGCGCTGTGTAGGCGCGGTCAGCGGCTCGGTCAGCATCACGAAGGCGAAGAACAGCATCGGCGACGAACTCAGCGTCTCCTTGAGCGCATCGCCATATTGCGCGGGCTCAGTCGTCGCCAGGATCGTCGCTACCGCTACGGCCACAAATGTCGCGACGAGATCCAGGCGACGTAGCTTTCTGACAACAAGAATGCCGCCGACCACCACCAGGGGAAGCAGCCAGGGATTGCCACCGACCCACCAGATAGCCGGTTTGTCCAGCAGCAGGGCCGACAACGCCACACCGAGGGCCGCTGGATTGAAAAGATGTTTTCTGCCGACCGCGAAGATGAACTTGGATGAGATCGCCCAGACTGAAGCGAAAGCGACGGCGGCGATGCCGTTCAGATCCGTGACCGGATCGAGGATGAGGGCCAGAATGAGCGCGGTGATGTAGACGGATTCGTTGTTCGCCGGAACCTCGAAGACCAGGGCGAAAGCCTTGTTGGTAACCCAGCAGACCGAAACCGTCAGGGCCGTGGTGTAGACGAGCGCAAGCGGATCATGCGGCACGAGCTTGACGAAGCCGAAGGCGAAGGCCGCGCCCAGCAGCGCCATCAGATAGTAAAGCACCAGCCGATACATGGTCAGGTGATCGAGCAAACGGTCGACTGCCTTGATCATAGTTTGCAAAGGTCTCTGAACCCGCTTGTCGACGTGGCGCGGCCATTGACGTCGACCACATACCCCTCGAGCCCGGGAGCCTGCTCGATGAAAAGGATACCGTCCCGGCCCATGGCGAAGGCAGCGGTGGCGAAGCGATCGGCCTCGAGCACATCGGGTCCGATGACCGTCAGGCTGACGATGTCGGTGATAGCGTCGCAAGGTTCATGGGGATTGTAGATGTGCTGGCCGCGCGCATAGGTGCCGGACGTGGCGACGCCGCGACCGCGCGGATAGATGACCTTGATGATCTCTTCCGTCTTGAAGGGGTTGCGGATGCCGACGCTCCAATCTTGCGCGGACGCATTCCTGCCGCAAGACTGAATGTCGCCGCCCGCCTCGATGAAGAAATCGCCGACGCCGGCTCCGCGAACGATATCGGCGGCATTGCGGATGGCCCAGCCCTTCACGATTCCGGAGGGATCAAGCGAACCGTCGACCTTGCGGATATTGAAATATCCGTTCGTTTCGCTTCTTGTCCGCTCGGCCAGCGCCAGCACTTCCATCATCTCGCCGCTCCAATCCTTGATCGGAACGTCGCCACGGTTGATGGCGGAAATCTCGCTATCGGTCCTGTAGGTGCTGAATCGGCGATCGATTTGCCCGAAATAGTCGAAGACGGAATCGATCAGCGAGCCGGCGGCGCCATCAACGTCGAGTGTGACGGGCATTCCCATCAGAATTCGGGTCTCGCGCATGGAGTCAGGAAGAAGCCTTGCTCAGGGCGCCGCCGAGCGACTGGATGAAGGCCTTGCTGGTCAGCGTTGCGCCCGAGATGATATCCACATCGGCGCTCTGCGCGCTGATCGCTTCATCGCGCAGCATCGGCAAAGCCTGCCGGTTGATGTTGACAGAGGTACGTCGATCATTGGGGTATCTCAGCACCTTCAGTGCCGTGACCCGGCCACCCTGGACAAGCGCCTGAATCTGGATGATGCCGTAGTAGGCGTCGGCGGCAGGGCCGGTGTAGACCCCGTCGGTATAGCCATGCGTCGCGAGCTTCATGCCCGTATGGAGGACGCGCGCCTGGGGATAATCCGGCCGCGGCTGCGGGACGGGAATGTAGACGGCAGGCGTCACCGCGAATGACGGTGTCCGCGGCGGGACGGCATTTTCACTTGGGAGCACCACCGTTCGCTTCGGCGACGGGGGCGGTGTCGGCGTGACCTTCGGCAGCATGTCGGTAATGATGGGCTGCGGTGCCGTGACCGCAATCGTCGCGGAAGTATCCTTCCCGGGTTCGACCGTTGTGCGTGGCGCCGGCTCCTGTGCCGCATTCGGCTGGGGAACGACCGGGAAGATGGCTGCCGCTGATGGGACTGGACTGGCAGGAGAGAGCCGAGTAATCGGCGGCAACGTGGCCTGTTGCGCCGCGTCGGCGGTCCCCTGTGTGTCGATCAGATCGTTGTCTGAAAGCTTGCCCGCCTGATCCCAGACATAGGCCCCGGACGAGGCGATCACGAAGAGAGACAAGGCGAGCTGTTTCATGAGCATTGTTCCGATTTCGAGCACGCTGCGGCCGAAGCCGGTTCGTGCAAGTTAGGAGCAATATCTCACGAGCTGGCTGACAACTGGCTGTCAGCGCTCCGGCCTGCGAAGAATGCCGAGTCGACGAACTGGGATCGCCGATTGACTTTGATCAAGGCATTTGTTCGGCTCGAGGAGCAGTGAACAGTCGGACTGCCTTCCTGTGCTTGCCGATGTGGACCCAAACCATGGCCGAACCGACAATTGTTCCCCTGCTCAGATGAGTCGTCTTCACGCCGAAAATCACCTGGTTTCACGTGTCGGTTGGTTACGAGCCGCAGTGCTCGGCGCAAACGACGGCATCGTCTCGACCGCCAGCTTGATCATTGGCGTTGCAAGCGCCAATTCCACCACGGCCAGCGTGCTCGTCGCCGGAGTCGCGGGCCTGGTGGCTGGCGCCATGTCGATGGCCGCCGGCGAATATGTATCCGTCAGTTCCCAGGCCGATACCGAGCACGCGGATCTCGCACGTGAGCGAAAAGAACTGGCGAGCCAACCCGAATTCGAGAGGCACGAGCTTGCCCAGATCTACGTCGATCGGGGTGTGGAGCCTCAATTGGCGTTGCGGATGGCTGATCAGTTGATGGCAAAGGACGCTCTTGGCGCACATGCCCGTGACGAGCTTGGTATTTCCGAGATAACCGCTGCGCGACCGATACTGGCCGCGCTGGCTTCGGCGGCGGCGTTTTCAATCGGCGCGGTCATGCCGCTGGCGATGGTGCTGCTTTCATCGCCCTCCCAACTTGTTGCCGTCGTTTCGATAGCGTCGCTGTTGTTCCTGGCGGTGCTGGGCGCAATCGGCGCAAGGGCAGGGGGTGCCAATGTATGGAAGGCCACCATTCGCGTCACCTTCTGGGGAGCGCTGGCTATGGCGCTGACCGCAGGCATTGGCGCGATATTCGGGACTGCGGGCTAAGGTCCGCCGCTTTCATCGAGGCGTTGGACCCATGCGGAGCCACGTTATGTTCATCATTAACGTGCTGGTATGTCCTGGGCGAGAAAATAGCCAGCCTGGCGAAGCAACTCCCCGACACGGATGGCCCTCGTTGATCGATATCAACGTCGCAAGCCGCCTGATACGCTAATCCACGTCACCGCTTTTGATCGCTGCCTCAAGATCCCGGCGAAGTCGGTCCTCGTCCAAATCATGCTCGCGCGCCGCTTCGGAAAGGGTGTGAAAGGAAGCGATCGGACAGCCGACGCAAAGCATCGCGTGCTGGAGAACGACGCGGATCGTTGCCGGGGTCGCGCGCATGATCCCGTCCATCGTCGCATCGTGGTTCAGTTTGCGCTTCATGCAGGCATCCTGACCGAGCTTTCCGGTGCCTTCCTTGCTCTGAAACAAAGATGACATCGTCTTGCTTGCTTGACGGTCGATCGCCGCGCGGTTCTCGCGACTTTCGATCGACTCGATTGTCTCGATGTCATGGTCTTCGGCGTACGCGCTATGTAGCCGAGGAACTCCCAGCCGACGCCGAGATGCTTGCGATCCTCGCGGATGCAGATGGCGACTTCGCCACGCCTGTCGGCCGGATCGGCTGCAAGCGTCGCCACCGCGATCAGCATTCCGCCGCTCGAAAAAGCGAGAAAGCGCGGGTGTCGCGCCTGTAGGTGGGTTTTCGATCGGCCTTGGGAGACGATGATTTCATCGTCACTTCGGCGATATACCCGATTCAACCTGACAGCGGCTGACAGCCGAATCGGCGTGCAGCCGATTTCACCACCATCAGTTTGATTTGGCGCAAGGACTGCGGATGGCCGCGCGAGCAGGGTGAGGACAGGCGTGAGCGCTCATGCTGCCGCCGCAAGGAGGATTGCCATGAGGACAATATCCAAGCTTGGACTTGTCGCCGCTGTGCTCATGACTTGCAGTTCTAATATCGTCCAGGCTGCGGCGCTTGTCCAAGTCTCGTTGTGGGACAAGGGTGCGAGTATGGAGATGCCCACCGGGCTCACCTATGCAGCGCCAGGACTGGACAGCACAAAGGCCACCATGGGCATCAAGATTTCGCGCGGTGCGGTGAAAGCAGGAAAGGTGACCTTCAAGCTCAAGAACGATTCCAAGGATACTATCCACGAGATGATCGTGATATTCCTTGCCGATGCGAAGAAGCCTCTTCCTTACATCGATGCCGAGAACCGGGTCGATGAAGACAAAGCTGGCGACGAGGGCGAGGTTTCGGAGCTGGATCCCGGTAAATCGGGTTCGTTGACCGTTGATCTGAAGCCCGGAAGATACCTGCTCATCTGCAACGTGCCCGGTCACTACGCCGCCGGCATGTGGACCGAATTTACAGTCAATCCTTAGGCTGGCCGGCTCTCGGCCGAATGTCGGGATCGCCAGTCTAATTCGGAGATTCGGGATACCCCACAAGGCTCCGGCATTTGTTTGCCGAGCCACCAGGCCCGATTGCTCTCGCGATTTTTCGAGTCAGCGTCTCAAAGTCCCCGCTGACCGAGAGCACGCATTTGCCCAATCCACTTCGCCCGTTTCGCCTCGCTGGCGTTCGCGACCATGTCGAATAAGGTTTGCCGCACCGACCTGATGCCGACGCGCTTTCGACCGCCTTGGCCGTTTTACCCCTGGACCGCGCTACTTCGGCTCTCGCCGGCGCCGGGGCGACGCGGGCTTATTTCGTGCTTCCTGACGGGCGCGTCGTCGACCGGAGCGCCTGATACGAGCGAGGCACGTTGCGGGAGCAATGGCCGGCTCGCTTGAAGCTGTTCGCTATCTGCTTTTCAAGGGCAGATTTGCGCGAACGCAAAGAGCCAACATCGTCGACCCGATAGCGTCAGCGTCCGGAAGCAACCGCTGGATAAAGTCGATGTTGCACCGAGCATGCGCTGCATGTCCCCAGCAAGCAAAGTGAAGGTGATGAAGTTCATGGTCGAGGAGCAAAAAGTGATCGAAGAGTGGCCGGCGCTTGTGTTCAGCACCGAAGCGGCAAGCGGGGCCACGACGGGCCACACGTTGCTGCCCATGCTTATCGCGGGGTTGGCCCTGGTCGTTCTCGGCGGCGCGGCCGTGATGATCTTTGTGTAGCGGAATAAGTCGGAGCGGGACCTGGCGGGCCTCGGCACTTTCCGCGAATTGTTTGCGCTTCGGCAAATAAACGGATTTCGCCCGAGTTACGTTTTGGCATCGGGCAGGCCCGACAGGGGTCAGAAGCGGCCTTTTGATTTGCACATTCGATCGAGCAGCCTCATCCTTGCTTACGACGCGGACGCTGGATCATCGTCCTCCGGGACCACGCAGAACGCGAACGCAAGGTCCACGGGATCGATGCCGAAGCACCCTTCGGCGAGCTGCGCGAGCCATCACCCGGCGCCAGGAATGATCGCTGCCGGCGGCCGCATATAGTTCAGCGAGGCGCCGCTGGGCGCTGGAGCGGCAGTGTTGCACGTGGCCGATCAAACTGGCTTCGAAGTCATCGTCTCGAAGCGGAAGAATTCCGTCCATCGCCCTGGCACTCGACAGCTTGGCTGTAGACGAAATCCTATGCTGTCGACGAGTACGATTTGCTTGGCCGTCGAGGATTAAAACCGGGCAAACCGGCGTTCGCCCTCGTGGAGGGACAGGGCGTATGTTGGACCTGCATTCATCACCCTGAACCGTGAGAAGCGCGAACGACCTTGGCAGCGCGTGCAGGAACGCGCTGGCTCGGCGCCGAGGCATGAAGCGGCCCGCCACGCAATAGGTTCGGCCGGGCTTAATAGGGCGACTGAAACACATGCGCGGCGAAGACGACCTGCGACACGCGTCATTGCAGGACTGACCCGAGAATGGAACGTAGGGCGCCTGGCAGCCTTAGTTGTCGGGTGGCGCACCCTCGCCAGATGGCGCGTTATCCTCGGACTGCCCACAGTCCGAGAGCCTGCCATTCGTCCCTCGCGGGTCGGCAGGCTCAAAAAAGCTTATCGATTTCTGGGAAACTGAATGAAGTCGGAACCCCCGGCGGGCGCCAGTGTTTCTTCATCTAACGGAGGATGAAACATGGCAGCGCCGCGCGCGGTTTGGAAAGGTTTCCTGAAATTTGGATCGGTCGCATGCGGCGTAAAGCTGGTGGGAGCAACCACTGAGGCCGGGAGGATCCATTTCAAGATTCTGAACCGCGAAAACGGCTTGCCGGTGAAAAGCGCGTATATCGATGAAGGAACCGGCGATATCGTTCCTTCAGAAGATCAGATCAAGGGCTACGAGGCTGAGAAGGGCGACTTCCTCGAAATCGAGCCGGACGAGATCAAAAAGCTGAAGCTTACGTCGCAGCATACGCTCGACATTGAGGGCTTCGTCGCGATCGATGAGATCGACACGAGGTATCTGGAAAAGCCCTATTACGTCATTCCGGCCGACGGTGCCGCTGTTGAGACGTTTTCGGTGCTGCGGGAAGCAATGGCCAAGAAGCGGGTCGCGGCGCGATCTTGTGTTGTGCTGTATCAGCGGGGCAGGGAAGTCATTATCCAGCCCTTCGGCAAAGGAATGCTATTGACCGAATTGCGAACCCACAACGAGATGATTTCAGCAACGAGCGTCTTCGAGGACGTGAAAAGCCCCAAATACGACAAGGATCTCCTCGAAATTGCCGGGCTGCTGATCGACAAGAAGGTGACAAAGTTCGACCCCTCGAAATTCGAAGATACCTATGAGGATGCGCTGATCGCCATGATCGACGCCAAGCGCAAGGGCAAGAAGCCGCCCAAGCCGGCGCCGAAACCCAAGGAGAACGTGGTGGACCTTGCTGCAGTGCTGAAGAAGAGCCTCGCTGCGGAGGGCATCAAGGGGCGGCCAAACGCGAAGCCCGCGCGAAAATCCGCCTAGCGTGGCAACGGACTGCCCCGTATGTATTTCTTTTGTGGGGACAGCATGTGCAACGACTATGAGCAGCATGTCGCTTGGGCCGAATATTGCCGGATGATGGCTTCGCTGGCGCTGGAGATCCCGGCTCGTCAAACTGAACTCGATCTTCCCCAAGCTGACGATATCCGCATCAATGATCCGGCGCCGATCATGCTCGCTGCCGGAGACGGAGTTGAACTTGCGTCGATGACGTTTGGGTTTCCGCCGGCCGGCCCGAAGGGAGGACCGGTGTTCAACTTCCGATCGGAAGGACGTCGTTTCGCCGACAGCAAACGCTGTCTGGTCCCGGCCTCGGCGTTCTTCGAATTCACTGGCACCAAATACCCGAAGGCGAAACACCGCTTCACTCTGAACGGCGCTCCTTTTCTGGCTATCGCCGGGCTCTGGCGGGAAGCGGCCGGCAACAAGCCGCCCACCTTCACCATGTTGACGACCGATCCCGGGCCGGATGTCTCGCCATATCACAATCGCCAGGTGGTCGTTCTTCAGCCTGAGGATTGGAGCGCTTGGCTCGATCTGTCGAAACCGGAGAGCGAGTTATTGCGGCCCTTGCCGACGGGATCGTTGTCCGTTGAAACGGTACGGCCAGAGCGCGCCTGAGTTCAGTTGCGGAGAGGCTCCGGCACACTGAGCGGTCCAATGTCGAAAATCCGCCGATAGATGCCCTTGCGACGCCAGGCGCCACGTGCGCGTCCATTCTCTCTGTCTCGCTTGGGATCGAACATGATCCCGCCGAAGTGGCCAAGGAACGCGGCGGCGGCATCGCGATCAGCGAAACAGTGCAGTCGCCATTGCTCCTGCTTGCCGTCTTCCCAGATCGCGATCACCGATCGCGTCCGGCAAAATAGCCCTTGCTCCTCAAGAAACCGCCGGATCAGCGTGAAGTTGTGTGCGGTGCATATGTCGTCGGGCAGCGCCACCTGGTGCGGCATATCGCGATCGATCATCGTTGGCGGCGGAATGCTACGGCTGCGGGCCGCCATTAACTGCTCAATTTCCGTCGCCTGGTTTCAAAGGCTTGCTGCAAATCGATGTCGGTCTGGTCGCGCATCGCATCGGAAAGCGATATCGCAAGGTCAAGGCTGTCCGGGTAGATCGCCATGATCCAAGCGACAGTCAGCTCTGTAATCGCCTGCTTCTGGCTGACATCTGACAGTCCACGCAGGTGCTTTGCCATCTCTTGAGCTGCTCGGCGGATGGCAGGCATTTCGCGCCTGTCGATTGCGTAGATTTCGGGCTGCTCGGCTTCGGTCGCACGCATCGGTTTCATGTTTCTGTCTCCTTTCGCAAACAGTGAACGAAAAGAGAACAAAGAGTCAAGACACCCCTTGACCGCATGGGAATATGTTCCTCATTTCAGGGGATGCCGGAACAACCCGAAAAGTGGCCACGAGGCCATGCTTGGACGCTGATGCATGCTCATGAGGCCGGGCAGGTGGCCGGAATCAGCTGTGGCAAGTGCAACCTCAAGCGCTTCTACAAGCCGCTCGAGCTGCGCGAGGTTATTGGAAACGTCACGATCGACGAGGTTCGGGAAAAGGTTAGGTGCCAGAAATGCGGCAGCCGCGAGTGGATGAACGCCGAGCTATTCCATCCAACCGGACAGCAGGCGCACACGATCCGATATAGGCGCCTGGTTCAGATCCGTTGGGAGAAACGGGTTATCTGGCGGGATGAGTGAGCATCGAGCCTACCTAATTGGGGTCGGCGACAAGCCGTGAAACTCTTCAAATTGGTCCGGGAAGTTGTGTGCCAGGTAGCGCACCACCTTGGAATTATCCATCAGATGCTCAAAATAGCGGCGAGCTGCCACCAGTTCCAGCCTCACAGAGCCACGCCGTTCTTCGGCCCTCAGAAACTCACTGCTTAGCCTGCCAAGTTCTGGCGTCATCGCGCCGAGTTGATCTTCAGACACGTTGGCTATTGTCGTTGGATCGAAGCCCTCGGCCAGCAGAGGGCGCGGCGTAAAGGCGACAAGGATCTTTGTGTATGTGAATGTGACCCGCTCCATGGCAACCATCAGTCGGGCAATTTCCATTTGCCTGGCCGGGAGCACATGTCGCAGTAATCCGAAGATCTTCACCTTCACAAAGCAGTCCTGGAGGAAAGCGAGGACGTCCGGGCAAATCCCGCTGACAGGTTGCCGGCCCGCGCTGCTGCCTGCAGGCGACATGCCGGCATCCTTTGCTGTTGCCGTCTCTAACGTAGCGTCGTCGTGTAACCTTTGCATCAGGCAGTTTGGGATGGTGGCAAACCCCTCGTACATGAGCAACGAGAGAAACTCTTTGTCATTAACTATTACGCGAAGCGCTTCAGCCAGACGGACCAGGCAGCGTTCCGCTTCCTCGGTTTCTCTTATGAAATCGCGCTTGCTGCTGCACGCCGCCCTGTAGGCCGGAAACAGCTTGGGTGCGAACAGCTTCTCCTTCGACCCAGGTTGATCGGCAGCAATTTCGCGGGCGTGTCTCTGGGCGCTGCCGTGCAACGCGTTGTAGGCCGCTTCGCGGGTCAAACGACGCTTCAACCGCACCATAGGATCTCCGCACTGGCTCGCGCTGACAGCTTGACGAGGGGGTCGAGCGTGGAGAAGAGGTAGGAGTCCAGCTGCGCTCCATTGTTCGCGGCCAATTGCGATTTGCCGACGATTTCAGAAGCGGGGGCAATGAAGTAGTCGCGAATGACCAGGTCACCCGGGCGCATCCTGATCAGGGTGAAAATGTCGGCCACCGACTGGCCTTGGGTGTCCATGGACCAGAAAGGGTAGCCGTGGTCGGAAGCGCGGCAGCGTGCGATTTCGACCGCAACCGTGAACTCGTCGTTGACCCGCAAGAGGTCGGCCTCTCTGTCGTAGGTCGCCTTTCCGCCAACGCATCCGATCGCGGCCAGTAGGTCCCCGATCGCCTGTGTGCGCAGCGACGCCAGTCGCTCTCGCGATGTGATAAACTGCCAGTTCTTGGGCGGCTGATACCCAATCAATTCGTAGGCCTTCAGAAGGCTCCCGAAGCGATGATGATACAAGCTGGCCTTGGGGCAATCAGGCGCAGCGTCGATGATCGAGCTGGATAGGGCGCCGTGACGCGCCAGGACCTTCTTCAGTGCAGCCAGAACCTCATCATTGCTCACGCGCAGATGCGAATAGAGCTTTCTGTGGATGGCTTGAGCCCGATCGAACAGCCTGCGATCTACGATCGGCTCGAATGCGCCTTCCGCGCGCACCCACTGTTCAGGAGGATTGCTCACTGCCTTTGCTTTCAGCTTGCGGGAGCGCCGGTTCCAGACATTGGTGCCGACATATTTTTCATTGGTTAGGACGCCGCGCGCAGTTTCCCGCTTCCATGGTCGCCCAAGGTCCGTCAGCACGCCGCGCTTGTTTAGAAGCCTTGCCATCTCAAGCTCTGTCATGTGCGTTTTGACGAACTGACGGAAGATCCACCGAACCGTTGCAACCTCTTCAGCCGGCCCGGGCACCAAGATCGTTCTGTCGGTGTGGACGCTCTTTTGCTCGTGCTCGGAGAGAATAAGTTTTGGACGTCCCGAATGGTCTATAATCTGGCGTCTTAATCCGAGCCCTGGCTTACCACCCTGGCGGAATCCCAACCGGATCAGCCTCGCCTGCCCTATGAACGTCTTTTGCGAGAGCATGCGGCTGTGCTCGGCCGCCATGCTGCGTTTGATGGCCTTAAGCACGTCCGAGCCGATACTGCCGTCGTTCAAGAATTGCTCGGCGCAGAATTCGATCCGAACGCCGGCCATATGGCAACGGTATTCATAGGAGGCGCTTTCATCGATGTTCTGAAAACGCCCCCAGCGGCTCACATCATAGACAACGATGGTTTCGAAATCGGCGCGGCCGCTCTCCACATCGGCGAGCAAACGTTGAAGGCCAGGGCGTCCGCCTAACTTAAGGCCACTGCGACCCGCGTCCTCGTATGTGGCGACGATATCGTAACCCATTATGTCGGCATAGTTGCGGATGGCATCTTTCTGGTTGTCGATCGAGTAGGTCTGGTGCTCTCTCGACATGCGCAGATATTGCGCAGCGCGAACCCTCCGCCTCCCTTCAGGAGTGGTGCGGTTCGATGTAGCCTTGTCCATCGTCTTGCGCCGTCGTGCTGGCGCTTTAAACTAGCGGTCGATGATCGGGCGGCAAGAGGAACGGAATGCGCCAGTACGTCGGGCTGATCCACAAAGAGGACGCCAGCGATTACGGAGTGTCCTTTCCTGACTTTCCCGGTGTGGTCACGACTGGAGCAAGTCTCGAAGAGGCGCGCGAGTTAGCTGAACAGGCTTTGGCCTTTCACGCTGAAGGCCTGATCGAGGACGGCGAGGCGGTTCCTGATCCCACTTCCCTTGCGCAGGTCATGGCAGAAGCCGACCGGCGGGTGCTCACTCCGATCATGGTTCCGCTTGACGCCTGCTGAACGTCTTTCCTCTTTGGAAACCATGGCGTTCAACCGCCGCGAAACCGTGATTCACTTCGTGAGCGGGCTCCGCCGCCGTTCCGCCGCAATGCGACCGCAGTTCAGCTCCGTTCGCCCCCGTCGTCAGTCCCTGGGGCTTCAAAGGAGTTCTAGTGATGATCATCAAGAAGGCCATTCTGGCCGTGCTCATGACCGCGGCACTTGCCGGCTGCGAGACGCAGACCGAAGGCCAGCAGCGGGCCACCACCGGCGCGCTGATCGGCGGCGCCGGCGGCGCCCTGGTCGGCCAGGCGATCGGCGGCAACACCAAGAGTACGGTGATTGGCGCGGCGAGCGGCGCGCTGCTCGGCGCCGTCGTCGGCTCGGCCACCACGCCGCAGCGCCGCGGCGACCAGCTCTGCCGCTATCAGGACCGCTACGGCCGCATCTATACCGCGCCCTGCGACGACCGGTACTACAACGGCAATTATTGATTATCTGGATTCTTCCCGCTGACTTCGATCGGCGGGAGGAAGTCCACCCCGATGCCGGCCTTGATCATTCAGCGGGGCTCGGCTTCAGCACCGGCTTCCTCCGGGCGAACCAGCGCAGGACCGTGCGGCCGAGTTGCTGGCCAGGCATTTCGATGACCCTGTAGGTGACGAACGACAGAAGCAAGACCACCGGCAGCACGATCGCCAGCACGATGGCGAAGCGCAGCGGCGCGTCCATCTCCTGGCCGTAGCGGGCAATGACGAATGCCGCGACCGGCTGCAGCACCAGCAGGTGGATGAGATAGATGCTGTAGGACAGCTCGCCCAGAACATGAAAGACACCGCCACCCAGCGCCACGGCGATCTTTCTCGAAACGGTGCCCGCCAAGCCGGGCAGCATGCGGTAGAGGACAAGGGCAAAGAAGCCCAGCACCAGCGCTTCGCGTATCAGGAATTTCGAAAGCCCGTAGCTGTCGCCAAAGGGCAGCGACGCAAGCCCCATGGCCAGGGCCAGATGCAGGAGCGGCCGCGGCCGGCTTTGATGCACGATGCCGGCCAGCAGCATGCCGCAAAGGAACACCTGGATCTTCAGCGGCAGGAAGGACGGCATAGGGAAATGGATCGATAGTTGTCCAAGGAGCAGCACGCAGCCAATGCCGATCGCCGCAATCATGATGGCGCCCCAGATCCAGTCGAAGCGGCGCACCAAAAGCATGAGCGCCGGGAAGACTGCGTAGAACTGCATTTCCAGGCCAAGACTCCAGTCCGGCAGCGGCGTCCGGTAGGCGAGATTCGGAGAAAGGCCGAACAGGAATGTGAGGTGGGCGACGATGTTCTTCAGGCTGCCGTCGAGAAAGCGCTCGGGCGCCTGTGGCGCGCGCTGCAGGAAGGCATCGATGACCGTCCGTGAGTCATAGAGATAGGGCCCGAGCGCCAGTGCGAAGAACAGCATGACGTAGAACAGCGGCGCGATGCGGAAATAACGCCGTGTCCAGAATTTGAGCCAGGTCTCAGGCCGTTGCCAAGGCTCCTTGGCCTGGCGCAACTGATAATGAAACACCATCAGAAATCCGGACAGCATGATGAAGAGATCGACGCCGAGCGCAGGATCGCCAAGCACCGGAATATGCCAGCCGGTCAGGAGCAAGCAGTGACCTAGCAGCACCCACAGCGCTGCGGCGGCGCGAAGGCCGTCCAGGCATTCGATGCGTGCTGACTCGGTAAGGCTACTGTTCATGCTGCAATGCAGCATGGCGAGCGAGCCACGAATGTCAACCCGCGATGTCACCAGAAGAAGCCTTGATGCGATTCCGGCAAACATCAAGCAGACAGCAACCGCTCAAGACCGATAGCAGCTGCCGCCGATATTCGCGGCATGATCTGGCAGCTGTGCGATGCTAGCAACGCCGTTCCTGTTTCGGGTGCATGCGCGTCCGCACGACTACAACCGCTAGACGCCCGCTGGGCTGAAACAGCTAATGGTCGAATTCGGCTTCGCCGACAACGACGTGCAGGCCTTTGGCTGCAACAACTCCTGCGCCAAGGCTCATACCCGTGGGCCGGTGCGGGCTTACGGCTTGTGGCGAGACCTCAGCAACGATGAGGAATATCCGCTGAGGTCTGGGCTTTTGGAAAGAGAGCTTCACGTCTGATGAGCAGGCGCGTTTCCCGCTCGAAGACGAACCAACAAACAGTGTAGCCGTCCAAGATCAAAAGGCTGCCGGTCGGGACGTCAAACTGCCGACCTTGGTCAGCGCTTCTCGAAGCTACAAGGTTGCCATGCCCGCGAACGGGTGAGGGCAATCCAGGTTCCCACCGAGCCGGCTTGGCGGCACGGGATGCCATGCGCACCTACGCCAAGTCCAGACAGGTTCACTTGTTAAGTCCGTTCGCCATGTCCAGGTGCTGCTGCAGATGCGGCAATGTCGCCGCTGCCCAGGCCTTCAGGTCGGCCTGGTCGCCACCCTGGCTGTAGCGCTTGAAGAGATCGACCGCATCCTTGTGCGCATCGACCTGATCGGAATGATATTGCTTGGTGAAGTCACCGCCCTGCAGCGCCTTCAGATCGTTGAGGGTTGACTGTTGCTTGTCGGTCATGGCCGTGGGAAGCGTGGCTTTCACCTTTCCGCCAGTTACCAGGCCCTTCAAGTCGGCGGTCGTCTTCTCGTGGTCGGCGACCATCTGCTTGGCGAAGGCCTTCGTCGCATCGTCGGACCGTTCGAGCGCCAGCTTGCTGGATTCGATCTCGAACATGTCGCTGGTGGCTGCTTCGGTGATGAAGTCCTGCGTCGACGGCGCAACGCCCAGAACCGAATTCACGCCGGTCTTTTCCGTGGTCGAGGTCGATTGGGCCCAGGCCGGCCACGCCAGCACGAGCGCGGCGACCGTCAGAGCGAACTTTTTCATCGATTTGTCTCCGTTGTGATTTTCCAACCGAAGACGAGCCGGTTTGTTCCCCACCCGAGATGAGCGCGGCGCGCTGCACAACTACCTGACGGTCCGCCGCTCATCACGTCAGTGCATCATGTGGCCTGGCGCGTTTCGGCTTTGCGGGAACCTCGGTGCCATGGTCCGGTTATCTCGCTGCGAGGAGGTGCTCCATGAATGCGACGAAGGAATTCCTGCGCAGCTGGCTGGAGGAGAACGTCGGAAACTTGCCCGCCGATACCGAGGTCAGCGTTCCGATGCTGGCGCAGCAGTTCGAGCAGGATGCCGATGCCGCCGGCTACGGTCGCGAAGTGCGGGAGCAGGAGGTCGGGAACATCGAAGACGCCATCCAACGCGCTCTCGATAAGACCCCCGAGGGAACCGGTGAGGTGGAATCCGGTCCCGATAAGGAGAATTCACTGGCGCCGGTTGTCGATGCCCTGGAAGCCGTCGAGCCCGAGGCTTTGGGCGACGCTGAGGGTGGCACGAAGCCGGCCGGCTAGCGGCTCTCCTTCTCCAGCCTCGCGACCACCGCGTCCAGAACAGCCTTTGGGCAGGTTCTCCCTCGCGCAACGCCTTGAACCGCCATGATCCTTAGACAGCTTCGAAGCAGCCCGCGTGAGCGCTTCGAATTACAAAAAAGCTGAAAGGGGAATTGCTAGACATTGTTGCTACATCGGAGGGGGACGCAAGGGGCGACCGGGCGCGTGCCGCATTCCTGGAAGCGCGCCTAGCAGCAGCTGTCGGTTCTACCTGCTTACTGAGCCAGCGGCTGAGTGACGCGCGTCCCAGCCGCTCACGGAACAAAGGCGAGCCGCAGAGGTTCGGAGCTGCTTCCCGCAAGCCGCAGACACTTGGTCAGCAGAGGTATCCGATGACGAAGCCCCATCAAAACGACGATCCCGCCCGATCGGCACCAAGCAGCGACCGGACCGGCCAGCACACAGGGACGCACAGGGATCGGCCGCAAGAAGATCCCGCGGAAGGCTCGCGCAAGATTGTGGATCGCGAGCTCGCGCGGCAAAAGCAGTCGCCCGGGATTGAGAACGAGGAACCCGAGCAGGGCCTGCGGGATCAGGTCGAGGAAGAGACAAAGCTGCCTCAGAAAGGGTCGGCCTGATCGCGGCGAGCAGCGGCGCGACTGCCCTCATGACGGCAAAGTCCAGGCGGAACCTGCTTCTGTTGCTTGCGGCGGCAACGGCTGGGTTGGCGCTCTACAACAACCTCCTTGCGAGACGGACATTGGCCGGACGCCCGCTTGGGCGCTTCGTCCATGTCCGCGGAACGAAGCTGCATTTCCTGGAGGCGGGCCATGGGCAATCGTTGCTGCTCTTGCACGGCAACGGCGCTTCGGCGGAGGACTTCATGACAAGTGGCATCTTCGGCGAAGCCGCTGGCAAATATCGCGTGCTTGCCTTCGACAGGCCCGGCTTCGGCATGAGCCCACGCCCAATAGGCAGATCTTGGACCGCCGGCGCTCAGGCCGATCTCATCCAGGCCGCGGCGGAAAAACTCGATGTCGAGCGCTACATCGTTGTCGGGCATTCCTGGGGAGCCGCCGTGGCGCTCGAGATAGCGCGTCGGCATCCCCGATCCGTCGCCGGTGTGATCGTTGTCGCTGGTTATCATTACCCGCCGCCAAGGCTAGCGCTTGCCATCTCCTCGCTGCCAGCGGTCCCCCTGATCGGGACGGTGCTACGCCACGCCATACTGCCTTCGCTGGTCAGGCTGAACTGGCGCTGGGCGATGAAGAAGATTTTCCACCCGGCAATGATCGCGACGCCGTTCGCGGCAACGACAAGGGGATTGGCGAGCCGGCCCTCGCAGCTGCGGTCCATCTCTGCTGAATCCTTCCTGATGCTGGCGTCGGCACTGTTCCCAAATCGTCGATACGCCGACATTGCCGTCCCTGTCGGGATAATTGCCGGTGCCGGCGATCAGCTGTTCGATGCCAAGGCCGAAGCGCTGCGGCTACACGCCGAGATAAACCACTCGCTGCTGGATATCGTCTTGGCTGCCGGACATATGGTGCATCAAAGCAAGCCGCAGGCGGTTCTAGCCATGATCGACAAGGTTGCCGCTCTCGCGAGTGTTGCCGACCCGGTCTTGGAACCTCTATGATGCGGCAGCTCCAGACGCGCACCGTGGGGTGTCGATCGGTAGCGGGTGCACAGGCCCTTAAAGGACAGCCAGCAACAGTCGAGATAACGCTTCTAAAGACCTCCATGGCGCTCGTCGCCGTTGATCATCAGATCAGCCTGCGAGAGCTATTGCCAGTCCCCCAGGCCGCTCGCGTTATGGCTGGAGAAGTGCGCCACCATATTGCGCCCAAAGGTGTTCGCAGTCCCATATCCTCAAGCTTGGCGTTCTTGGTTCCCCATATAAGACCATTGCACCGCGAACGTCGTATCCAAGCACCGAGGCATTGGCGACGAACTGGATGGCGCGGCCTAAGCTGATGGCGCCGATCGGGACTTCAATTTTGCTGGTGAGGTCGATCACTCCGAAGATTTCCGCATCCGTGCCTCTGCCGGCCAAAACAGCCATCGAGATCGCATCGTCCAGGGCAAGGAGCATCGCGTGAGTCCCCCAAGGAGCAGTTGCAAACTCCAATGCGCGGAATTTGTTCCGCATCGCTAAAAGAATCTGAGATCACCCTTCACTTTCCGTCGCCTGGTGCACATCCGTTAGGAGAAGCGAGTGATCTGGCGCTATGAGTAAATGAACAGCGGGAGCGGCCGCGACACTCTGCCCGGTGGCCAGCACGAGTGGGGCCGCCATCGATCGCAGCCGACGTTCCACCCGCCCGGAAATAGGCGATGCCGATCCAGCCGAGCAGCAGCAGGAAGGTCAGGTGGATGTGGATCTCGGTGCCGCCCACACGGAGGATCGGATAGGACCACTGCATGACGTCACTCCGTCGGGTCGGAAGCAGGCCGCGCCCGCCGAGAAGTTTTGCAGTTGCGTCAAGTGCCCTCGTCATCCGTTCGAGCGCGTCGCTCCCGCCGGCTCGCTTACAGGGATTTGGGCCGGCGCGTCATTTCCTCAAGAGACAAGACAATAGGCCTCTTCGCCCGAAATGCGCGACTCGACCATGCTGGATCCGTCTCCCAATCCCGGTCGCGGTAGCCACTGCGCTGCACGAGCTGCAAAGGGTTCTTCTCGCCATAGGCGGCGCTGGTGGCCGCGCACCTTCAGTCCCAACAGTCGCTCGGTGGCAAAGCCGACTTCCCGTCGCACGTTGAAGCGAAGGCGGGGCATCTTCCGCGTTTGCGGCAGAACCTCAGTGGGTTTCCCATCGTTTTTCAGGCGTCATTTAGAGGGCGATAACCCTCCTATGAGCGGAGGTCGAAGCCCTCTTGTCCAGTGACGCAACAAATCGTCGAGTCTCGCCCGGCACAGCACGAGAGCTTGGTGACGTCCTTTTCGAAGCCCACCGCAGCCAGCGTTAGGCCCTCGACTGTGGTGAGATACGGAAAGATCGTGTCCGCAAGTTCGTCAATGGTGAGCCCCTGCCGGATCGCCAGCGTCGCGGTTTGGATGCTGTCGGCACCTTCCGGCGCGAGGATATGGGCCGAACAAACGGCCGTCGTTCACATCGTCGACAAGCTTAATCAACCCGCGGGTAAGAAGGCCACTCGGTCTCCAAAACCGCTGCTCCGTTGAAATCCTGCCATAGGTTGCGCGATCAGCGCTTAGGGCGGCCCGATTAATGCTGCGGCTTCGCACCTCAACTATGCAGCCTTCGCAGCGTGGATAGTATGAAGCATCTCGGGCTTTAGATGCGTGTAGCGTCGCAGCATCTTCCAATCCTTGTGTCCCGTAACCAGCGCCACCTGTTCGATAGTGAACCCGGCTTCGAATAGGCGGCTCGTGCCTTCGTGCCGCAAGTCGTGAAAATGAAGGTCCTGGATGCCAAGGTCAGCGCATCCTCGGCGAAAGGCGGTGCCGACTGACCGATGATTGAACGGGAAAATTCGATCATCGTCATTGCTGCGCCTTGCGCGCTGCTCCTCGACAATGGCCCACGCGTCGTACCCGGTTGCGGCGAACAGCGGTATGCGCTGATTGTTCCCCTTCTTGTTGCGTGGGTCTTTGCGGTCGCGGATCAGAAGCATTCGCGTGCGAGAATCCAGATCGGACCAACGTGCCTTGCAGATTTCCTCCTGACGCATCGCGGTTGCGACGGCAAAACGTATAATGCGGCCAACCGGCGCTATCTGAAGTGGGTTTAAATCGAAGTGAGCGACTAGTCTGTCGAGCTCGTCCTGGGTCGGCCGCCTGTCGCGCTCACATCCCTTGCCGACCAGGCCGAGGCGCTTAAGCGCGATACGGGCGAGATCGACGGATTCCACCTTAGTCGGGAGACCGTGGACGGCCGCAGCATGGGACAGGACAAGCTTTACGAAGCCGATATCGATACCGAGCGTCATCGGGCCGGCACCCTGGGCGGCGCGCTCGCGGCCGAACTGAATGAGCCGTTCGCGATCGAGAGCTGCGATGCTGCTCTTGCCAAGATGTCTTCGGATCATATCGAGGGCCGCGGCCTTGGAGCGGCGAGGGGACTTGCCTACATCGCGCATGTCGTCGATATGGAGGTCGATGAGTTCGCCGAAGGTCTTAAGACGCGCAATGCGGGACTTGGTCGGCGTCTCTCCACGATCGATTTGGCGTTCGGTTTCGGTCGCCCAGCGGCGTGCGTCGTCGCGGCGCAGGAAGGTCTCGCTGACGTAGCGACCTTTGCGACGGACTTGCACGCGCCAGGAACCGGACGAGAGCTTTGTGTAGGTGGCCATATTTTCGTGTGCGCTCCGTGTGCACTGAGAGATCGAAACGTGGCGAAAAAGGTCGTATTCTGGCGTAAATTCGGTTTGGCCCGTTAGGAGCTAAGAATTTGATGCTAAATAAAAAATGCTTATAAATCAAGGGCATACAGTGGCCGTGGCCCCGATGATGGACTGGACGGATCGGCATTGCCGGTTCTTCCACCGTCAGCTGACGCGCCGCGCGCTGCTTTACACCGAGATGGTGGTGGCGGATGCGGTCATCCGCGGCGCGCGCGAAAGACTGCTCGGTTTCGACAATGTCGAGCACCCGGTTGCGCTACAACTTGGCGGATCGGATCCCGCAAAGCTCGCCGAGGCAGCGCTGATCGGCGAAGCCTTCGGCTATGACGAGATCAACCTCAATGTCGGCTGTCCGTCCGATCGCGTCCAGTCGGGAACGTTCGGCGCCTGCCTGATGAAGACGCCGGTTCTGGTCGCCGAGTGCGTCGCGTCGATGAAGGCCGCGGTGAAAATCCCCGTCACGGTCAAATGCCGTATCGGCGTCGACGATCAAGACCCGGGGCCTGCGCTCGACACGCTCGCCGACGGCGTGCTCGCCGCCGGCGCCGACGCGCTCTGGGTGCACGCCCGCAAGGCTTGGCTGGCGGGGCTGAGCCCCAAGGAAAACCGCGAGATCCCACCGCTCGATTACCCGCGCGTCTACCGGCTGAAGGCCGGAAAGCCGGACGAATTCATCGGCATCAACGGCGGCATCCAGTCGCTCGCCGAGGCGTCGGCGCATCTCGGTCATGTCGACGGCGTGATGCTCGGCCGCGCGGCCTATCATACGCCGGGGATTCTGACCGGCATCGATGCCGCCTTCTATGGCGAGGCGCCTGCCGCCTTCGACTATTCGGCGCTGATCGACGCCATGGCCGGCTATGCCGAGCGCCACATCGAGCGGGGCGGGCGGCTCGGCCACATTACCCGCCATATGGTCGGACTGTTCCACGGCTTGCCCGGCGCGCGCCGCTTCCGGCAGATCCTCTCCACCGACGCGAACAAACCCGGCGCCGGGCCGGAGGTGCTGAAGACCGCGTTTTTGGCAATCGATTTCGCGGCGGCGGAAGCCGAGGCGGCCTGACTGTCGGTTAATGCGTGTCGCGCCGCATACTGCTGCGCGACCGCGTCAGTCCCGCAGGATCATGCGGTCGCCGCGCACGTCAAAGCCCGACAATGAGCCGATGAAGTTCATGCCGAGCAGGCTTTGGTCCAGCATGCCGGGCGCGGCGACCATCACCGACATGTCCTTGCGCACGATGCCGCCGATCGCCACCTCGTCGGTCCTGACCGTCGCCGCGCGCGCCATGCCGTTGGCAGTGGCGACATCCACGCTGTAGCTAAGCGCCGCCGGGTTGAACCCAGCGGCTTGAGCATCTTCGGACGTCAGCACCGTGCTGGTCGCGCCGGTGTCGACCACGGCGCGCACCGGCGTGCCGTTGACCAGGATGCGAGCTTCGAAATGGCCGTTGTCGGCTTTGTCGAGCGTGACGGTCGGGCGGCCATTCTCCACGCCTAAAGCCAACGGGCTGCCCGGGACAAAGCCGGCGGTGACGCGGCTCGCCACGTCCTGCAACTCGTAGCGATACTGGTAGCCCGCGATCAGCACGAGCACGAATGCGGCCCAGACGCCGAGATTGCGTGCCATATCGCCCAGCGGCCGGCCGGAGCGGAGCAGGCTCGCACCGATCACCATGACCAGCACGCCGACCCAGATCAGCCGGCCGAAATCATTGTTGTTCATGCCGAAAGTGCGGCCGGCCGAATTGTTGAGCATGAGCAGCGCGACCCCGGCGCCAATCACCGCCATGACGATCCAGAACAGCCGGTTCATCGGTTTCTTCTCACAGAACGCCGCGCTCGCGCGCCATGCGGGTACGCCGGGTTTCGCGGCGCGGCCGCCGCTCGACCGTTTCAAGCCGCGCCGGCAGTTCGGCCATCACTGATCGGCGCGTTTCGGGGGTCATTGCGAGCCAGGCGGAAATCTCGTCGCGCGTGCGGCCGCAACCAAAGCAGAAGCCGGTTTTCATATCGATCGAACAGACCAGGATGCAGGGAGATTCGATGGCGGTCATGCTGTTCTCTTGCCTTTATTCCACATGGTGCAACCGCCGGAGCAATGCAAGCCCTCCGCATTGCGCCGCAAGGCGACGCGTTCGCGGCATCGTCAGGCGGTTGTGCCGGCTGGAGAAGGCGGCTATGCCGCTTGCGACTTCCGCAACCAACCGCGACCGACATAATGCCTGCTAAGCCTTTCGACGATTTCCGAAGCCTTCTGGCGGCCCTGCCGCCGGCCGACGATGCGGCGAGCGCCCGCGTCCGGGCGCTTTTCGCCAAAGCCGACAAGCCGAAAGAATCGCTCGGCCGCGTCGAGGACGTCGCAGCCTG
The DNA here is from genome assembly GCF_006443065.1 of Mesorhizobium sp. B1-1-5. Lineage (NCBI taxonomy): Bacteria > Pseudomonadati > Pseudomonadota > Alphaproteobacteria > Hyphomicrobiales > Phyllobacteriaceae > Mesorhizobium > Mesorhizobium sp. B1-1-5. Next base: position 32,996 of record NZ_VFWS01000015.1, read on the forward strand.
GATTGCTGCCTGGAGCGGGCGCGCGCCGCCGGCGATCAATCGGCCTCTGGTGGCGATCTTCGCCGGCAATCACGGCGCTGTCAGGCACGGCATCTCGCCGCGGCCGGTGGCGGCGACCGCAAATGAAGTCGAGCTCTGCGCCGCCGGCGGCGCCGCGATCAACCAGGTCTGCATCGCCAACGATCTCGGCCTGAAAGTCTTCGACCTCGCCTTGGATATCTCCACGGGCGACATCACCGAGGAGGCCGCGCTCGATGAACGCGGCTGCGCCGCGACCATGGCCTTCGGCATGGAAGCGGTCGCCGGTGGCGCCGACCTCCTTTGCCTTGGCGATCTCGGGGTCGGCAATTCGACGATCGCTGCCGCCCTTTGCGCCGCCCTGTTCGGCGGCGAGGGAGCCAACTGGGTCGGGTCGGGTTCGGGCGCCGATGCGGCGATGATGGCAAATAAAGCCGAGGTCGTGGATCGGGCTCTGGCATTCCATGGCTCGGGTCTGGGAGACCCGCTCGAGGTTTTGCGCAGGGTCGGCGGGCGCGAATTCGCGGCCATCTGCGGCGCCATTCTCGCGGCGCGCATGGAGAAAATCCCTGTCCTTCTCGACGGGTTCGCTGCGACAGCGGCGGCCGCCGTCCTGCACGCGACCAATCCCGACGCGCTCGATCATTGCCTGCTTGCCGGCCTGTCGCCGGAACCCGGCCACACCAAGGCGGCCGAAAGGCTCGGATTGCGGCCGCTGTTCGATTTCGGGATCAGTCATGGCGAAGGGGTAGGGGCTGCTCTCGCCGCCGGCATCGTCAAGGCCGCGGCACTGACCAGCTCGGGCATGGCGCTGGCTGTGCGGCTTTAGCGCCCGGCGACTCAGCGGCGTCCGCGCGCGGCGACCGTCTTGGTCGGCAAGGCCGGCAATTCCTCCATCACCCGGCTCAACGGGAAGATGGCGATCGCCTCGGTGCCTTCGCGCAGCTTGGAATGAAGCTCGAACTCGCCGCCATGCATGGCAAGCAGCCCCTGCACGATCGGCAGCCCGAGGCCGGTTCCCTGCTCGGCGCTCTTGATGGCGATCGAGCCCTGGCCGAAGGCGGAAAGCACCACCGGGATTTCCTCTTCCGGTATGCCCGGGCCGTTGTCCTTGACCGAAATGTACTGGCCGCCGCCGGCGGTCCAGCCGACACGCACGCGCACTTCGCCGCCGGACGGGGTGAACTTGATCGAATTGGACAGGAGGTTGAGCGTGATCTGCCTGACGGCACGCTCGTCGGCGAAGAGGCGCGGCAGGGTCTCCTCGAACTCCTGGATGATACGGATGTCCTTGTTGCGGGCGCGCAGCTCCATCATGTGGCAGCAGTCCTCGACGATGGTCACCAGCACGACCGGCTCCTCGTTGAGCTGGTAGCGGCCGGCCTCGATGCGCGACAGGTCGAGGATCTCGTTGATCAGGTCGAGCAGGTGCTGTCCGGACTCATGCACGTCATGGGCATAATCGCGGTAGGTCGGATTGCTCATCGGCCCCAGCACTTCATTGGCCATCACTTCGGAGAAGCCAAGGATGGCGTTGAGCGGCGTCCGGAGCTCGTGGCTCATCGAGGCGAGAAAACGCGATTTCGCCAGATTGGCGTCCTCGGCGCGCCGCCTTGCTTCATCCGACATCGATTTCGCCGTCTCCAGCTCGGCGATCAGCGCGTCCTTCTCCGAACGGAAGGAGAGCAGCATCAGCGAAGCCTGATTGAGATGGCGCGCGACGTAGCCGAAGAAGGGAAGCGCCGCGATGAGCAAGGCCGCCATCGTGGCCTCGATCGGCGTCCACAGGCGCATGACGGTGTAGACATAAACGGCAACGGGAATGGCAAAGGTCGCGAACAGCGCGCCGCCAAGCGACGAGGCCATCACGGCCGTCGTCGCCATGGCGATCAGCAGCACCATGGCCTTGGCAACATGGAACTGGTCGATCTGGCATGTGGCGCAGCCGACCCAGGCGAACCACGCCCAACCGAGGCCGCAGAGGAAATGGCCGATCAGAAAGTCGCGACGCGTCTGCGCCGGGTCGAGTTCGGCCGCCTCGGTCCGCTCCACGCGACGCGCCATGAACGCGACGATCGTGTAGCAAAGCAGCGTCGACAGGGCCCAGATGGTGATCTGGCTGTCCAGACCCGCCAGCCGGCCGATGGCCGCCACGGCGAGCACGAGCAAGGGGATCGCGAGCGCGCTGACCGACATGGCGCGCGCATGCAGCTTCAGCAGCTCACGGTCGAAATCGAGGCTGCCCGCCTGCTGCGAGAGGCGGTCGCGCGTCTTGCGCACCGCGCGCGCCACATCGCTGTTGCGGTGCGGTTTACGGCGGTCCACAATAAATTTATCCGCTGTGTTCGAGCGTTGCAAAGGCATACAGACTTCAATTTCTGCGCGCAGCGACTGTCAGTTCGTTAAGCTACGTTCGAATGATTAAGAGACTGTTTGCCATATGAGCCGTTTCGGGCCGCGGGGACCGCGCCGACCCTATGCGGCGAGCCCGCCGCGCAGCCTCTGGTGCAAGCTGCTGGACTACGGACTTGCCATCCTTCTGCTTGGGTTGCTCATCCTGGTGGCGGCACGCCTCGACCGCTTCGAGAGGCGCCAGGAGCAAGGCACGGCGATCGTCAATGACGGCGATTCGATCACGCTCGGGGCCGAGCGCATCCGCATGCGCGGCATCGATGCTCCGGAGTATCAGCAGACCTGCCAAAAGGCCGGCGCCGACTATCCCTGCGGCAAGCTGGCGCGGCAGTCGCTGGTACGGCTGATCGCCGGCAGGCCTGTTGTCTGCAGCGGCTGGCAGCGCGACCGCTACGGCCGCCTGCTCGGCGATTGCAAGGCAGGCGACACCGACCTAAACCAGGCCCAGGTGCAGGCCGGATGGGCGGTTGCCTTCGGCGGCTTTGAGACCGAGGAAGCAGCGGCGAGAGCGGCCAAGGCCGGCATCTGGGCAGGCACTTTCGCGGAGCCGCAGGACTGGCGCGACAGCCATCACGGCGCGCCGGTCGAGAGAAAGCACGGCGTGCTGGCCTCGTTCGGCGATGCGTTGCGCGAATTTGTTCGCTTCTGGTGATGGGCTGACCCGCGCCCTATGATCCGGTGGAGAAGCTGGAGGATGAAATGAAGCTGTTCGATGGCGGCCGCGCGCCCAATCCCCGGCGCGTGCGCATCTTCCTTGCCGAGAAGGGGCTGACGGTGCCGCTGGTGCCTGTCGACATGGGCGCGCTGGAGCATCGCGGCGAGCAGGTTGCTAAGCGCAATCCGCTGCGGCGCCTGCCGGTGCTCGAGCTCGACGACGGCACCATCATCACCGAATCGATCGCCATCTGCCGCTATTTCGAGGAATTGCATCCCGAGCCCGCGCTGTTCGGCACGGGCGCGCTCGGCAAGGCAAAAGTCGAGATGTGGCAACGACGCTTGGAATTGAACCTGATGAGCAGCGTCGCCGCCGCTTTCCGGCACATCCATCCGGCGATGAAGGAATGGGAAGTGCCGCAAATTCCGGAATGGGGCGAGGCCAACAAACCGAAGGCGATCGAATTCCTGCACCTGCTCGACGACGAACTGGCGGAGCGCGAATTCGCCGCCGGCGATGCCTATTCGGTCGCCGACATCACCGGCATGATCGCCATCGACTTCATGAAACCAGCGCGTATCAAGGTACCGGAGGAATGCACGAACGTGCTGCGCTGGTATGCGGCGCTTACAAGCCGGCCAAGCGCGATGGCCTGAGTGACAGCAATTGGACAATCCGCCGGACATGATCGAACCGCTGCCGCGCCTCGTCGAAAGGGTGCGGGCCTGCCGCATCTGCGTCAACCAGCCGCTTGGCCGGCCTTTGCCGCATGAGCCGCGGCCGGTGCTGCAGCCGTCCTCCACGGCGCGCATCCTGCTTGCCGGCCAGGCGCCGGGCACCAAGGTGCATGTGTCGGGCATGCCGTTCACCGACGCTTCGGGAGACCGGCTGAGAGATTGGCTCGGTGTCAGCAGCAAGGAGTTCTACGACGCCGAAAAATTCGCCATCGTGCCGATGGGCTTTTGCTTTCCCGGACAGGATGCCAAGGGCGGCGACCTGCCGCCGCGTCGCGAATGCGCTCCGGCCTGGCGCCCGGACCTGATGGCGCTGATGCCGCAGATCGACCTGGTGCTGACCATTGGCGGTTATGCGCAGGCATGGCATATGGGCACGACACGCCTGCCGTCACTGACCGAGACGGTCAGGAACTGGCGCGCCATATGGGATCGACCGTCCCTGCCGAAAGTGCTGCCGCTGCCGCATCCATCGTGGCGAAACACCGGCTGGCTGAAGAAGAATCCCTGGTTTGAAATGGATTTGCTACCCTTCCTGAGGGCAGAAATCCGCTATCGCATCGATTAGGCATTCTGCAAGAAATCACTCGCATTTACCGCCATCGGCAGAATTTCTTTCTTGTGAAAGGCTCTGATAAAAGGGATTATAGCCAAACTATTCCCCTGGAGCCTCCCATGGATCGCCTCGATAGAAAAATTCTCCGCCTTTTGCAGGAGGACGCGACGCTCGCGGTCGCCGATGTCGCCAAGAAAGTCGGCTTGTCGACGACGCCATGCTGGCGGCGCATCCAGAAACTCGAGGAAGAAGGCGTCATCAAGCGTCGCGTCGCCATCCTCGATCATGAGAAGGTCAATGTGCGCGTCACCGTCTTCGTGTCGATCCGCACCAATTCGCACAGCCATGAATGGCTGCGGCGCTTCTCCGAGGTCATCCAGGAATTCCCGGAAGTGGTCGAGTTCTACCGCATGAGCGGCGACGTCGATTACCTCTTACGCGTCGTGGTTCCGGACATCGCCGCCTACGACGCTTTCTACAAGCGGCTGATCGCCAAGATCGAGATCCGCGACGTCTCGTCGTCCTTCGCCATGGAGCAGATCAAGTACACGACCGAAATTCCGCTCGACTACATGGTGCTGGACAAGGAATCGGGCGCGAACGCGGCGTGACACCGGTCACGCCCGATCGGCCCTAGTTCTTCTTTTTGTTGAGAAAATTCCACGGCGAGTTGACCGGGAGCGTAACCGTGTCCGGCACGCTGTCGACGCTCGCCACCTCGGCCTTGCGTACGGTATAGCCCGACTGGACCATCGAGACGCCATCAAGGATGAAAAGCTGGCTTTTCTCCATGCCGGGCTTCAGCACGCCGGTGACGGCGACCGGTTCGTAAGCCTCTTTCATCCTGTAGGGATGCGCCGGGCTCACCAGCACGATCTGGTTCGGTGGCGGCGTCGGCATGTGGCTGCAGGCGCCCGTCCACGGCACCAGCAGGAACTGGTAGATAAGATCGCCGTCACGATCGACCGGCAATGCATAGCCGGCTAATTGTATCGTCTTATCCTGCAGATTGAGCGACAAGGTCTCGCCATGGTCGGGCAGTTTTGCCGCGATCATCGGCAGGTTCGCGTCTGCGGCTATCGCTTGCGTCGCGGGGCGCAGATCCTTCCAGAAGATATGCGCGACATCGGCCGCGGCATCGGCTCCCGTGGCTGCGAGGAGGAGCGCAGCCGCCAGCGCCGCGCATGACTTGAAACGCTTGCTCATGGTCGCTCCATCCTCCGCCAGTCCATTTGCTGAATCGAGTAAAAGCGTCGTGACCGATCCATGCTCAACGGTTCAGCCGCAACACATGCCGGCGCGTGCCGGCGGTACCGGTCTCATGGAAGCCCCTCGTAGTAAACATGTCGCGAAAACCCATGAAGCGGTAGCTGGGTGCTGCCTCATCGACGGGATAGGCTTCAATGACACGCGCGCCTTTGCTGAAGGCATGGTCGATCGCCGCGTCAAGCAAAGCGGAGGCCAGTCCGCCGCCGCGCAATGCCCTCGGCACATAGAAGCAGACGATCGACCAGATGCCGGTCTCGCTGTCGTCCTGCTGCTTTGAAAGTTTCCGGTAGGTCTCGCGCGGCGCCACCGAGCACCAGCCGACCGGCCTGCCGTCCATCTCGGCGATGATGCCGACCGGGGTGCCTTTGTCGATGAGCGCCATCATCATGCGCTTCCTCTCGTCGTTCTGAATGTGTTCGCGGGTGGAACGGCGCCAGGCCATGCACCAGCAATATTTCGGTGCGCCGGGCTGCTCGAACAGGTTTTCGAAGTCGGCGCGTGTCTCTGGCGTCACCCCGACGAACCGAATCCCGGCAAGGTCAGGCTTTTGCGACTGCGAGCCTTTCGAGCTGTCTGGCATCCGTCAGTTCCTTCACCGCATCCTTGCCGATCCAGCGCGCCGTCTTGTCGGACGATGCCGCCAATCTTTCCGCCAGCGCAAGGGCAGGGGCGTGCAGGCTCATTGAGCGCTTGCCGATCTGCCGCAGCGCCCAATTGACCGCCTTGCGGACGAAATTGCGCGGATCGCCGGCATGCTTCTCGATCAGCGGCAGATAGGCGAGGAAGGTCGCGTCCGGCTCTTTCTTGAGATGCACCGCGCTCCAGGCCAGCATGGCAAAGGCGGTGCGGCGAATGAATTCGCGTTCGTCTCCAGCGAACTCGTCGATCAATTCACGCCAGAACGGTGTTTCGGCGAACAGGTCGGCAACGGTGTCGACGATCTCCCAGCTGTCGAAATCCGCGGCCCAGCGCCGGCATTGATCGATATCGACCTTCTTCGGCTCGCCGGTGAAGGCGGCCATCAGCCGCGCTTCGCGGATGCCGCTGTTCCAGAGCTGCAGCGACCGCTCGTGGTTTTTCTTCAGCTTGCGCGCCAGCGGCCGCAATTGTGAATTGCCGACGCCGAGCGCGCTGGCGGTGTTGATGCCGAAGCGCGCCATGCCCACCCGGTTGTCCTCGGTGCCGACCGAACGCAAATGAGCGACGATGTCGTCGGCGCTCCAGCTCGGATCGGGCAGAGGCATCGTCACCTATCTTTCCAGGCGCGCCAGCAGCGAGGACGTGTCCCAGCGCTTGCCGCCCATGTCCTGCACATCCTTGTAGAACTGGTCGACCAATGCCGTCACCGGCAACTTGGCGCCGTTGCGATTGGCCTCCGCCAGGCAGATGCCGAGATCCTTGCGCATCCAATCGACGGCGAAGCCGAAATCGTATTTGCCGGCGTTCATCGTCTTGTGGCGGTTCTCCATCTGCCAGGAACCGGCCGCGCCCTTGGAGATCACCTCGATGACCTTCTCGATGTCGAGGCCAGCCTTCTTGCCGAAATGGATGCCTTCGGCCAGGCCCTGGACGAGGCCGGCGATGGCGATCTGGTTGATCATCTTGGTCAGCTGACCTGCGCCAGCCGATCCCATCAGGCCGACCATGCGGGCGTAGGCGTCGATGACAGGCCTTGCCTCGTCGAAGGCGGCCTCATCGCCGCCGACCATGACGGTCAACACGCCGTTCTCGGCGCCGGCCTGGCCGCCGGACACCGGCGCGTCGAGGAAGGAGAAGCCCGCCTTGCGCGCGGCGTCGTCAAGCTCGCGCGCGATCTCGGCCGACGCTGTGGTGTTGTCGATGAAGACGGCGCCCTTCTTCATGGCGGCGAAGGCGCCGTTGGCACCTGTGGTGACCGAGCGCAGATCATCGTCATTGCCGACGCAGGAGAAGACGAAGTCGTTGCCCGCCGCGGCCTCGGACGGCGTCAGCGCCAGTTTGCCGCCATGCTGGGCCACCCATTGCTCGGCCCTTGCCTTGGTGCGGTTGTAGACGGTGACGTCATGGCCGCCTTTGTTCCTGAGGTGCCCGGCCATCGGATAGCCCATGACGCCAAGACCGAGAAATGCAACCGATGCCATAAGCCTGCCTTCCAACAAAACACAGTTTCCAGTGGCGGAAGGTCTAGGCCAAGCGAAAAATTCGTCAAGGCACGCAGAGCCGCTTCGGCTGGTGCAGACGGCCGGGGTGGCGATCTAAGTCTTTGTTTTATGCATGTCGTTTCCCCTAAAACCGCTGCGCACTTTTAGGCGACATGCATTAGCGATGCAGATGGACGGTGATGCGGCGCTCGATCCACTCGACGCCATGGCGCAGGATCTCGACCATCACCAGATAGACGATCGCCACCCAGATATAGGCCTGGATGTCGAAGGATTTTGCGTAGGCGAGCTTGGCGTTGCCCATCAGGTCGTAGACGGTGATGATGGCGACGATCGCCGAGGCCTTGATCATCAGGATCAGCTCGTTGCCATAGGGCCTCAGCGCGACGATGATCGCCTGGGGCATGATCACCTTGCGCAACGTCTGCAATCTGTGCAGTCCGAGCGAGGCCGCACCTTCCCATTGGCCGCGCGTCACGCTTTCGATGGCGCCGCGCAGGATTTCCGCCTGATAGGCGGCGGTGTTGAGCGAGAAGGCAAAGACGCCGCAATAGAAGGCCTCGCGGAAGAACCACCACAGCCCGACCGTCTCAAGCTCAGGCCGGAACGAGCCGATGCCGTAATAGACCAGGTAGGTCTGCACGAGCAGCGGCGTGCCGCGGAAGAAATAGACGTAGCAATAGGCAAGCGCGGACAGGATCGGGTTCTTCGACATGCGGCCATAGGCGACCGGCAGCGACAGGAGCGCGCCAACGACCATCGAAATGCTCACCAGCGATAGGGTGGTCCCCAGGCCCTGCAGATAGGCGGGAGCGTATCTGGCGAAGAATTCGGCGTTCCAGGCATAGACCAGATAGGCGACGATGCCGGCGCCGAACAGCACCCAGATGCCGACCAGCGCGTAGCCGAGGATACGGGCTCGCGACCACCCGCGCGCTTGCGGAGGCGGCTTGTCGATGGCGATGGCCTGGCTGACGCTCACCGCGCCTCCCTCCGTCCGAGGTAGCGCAGGGTGTAGCTCGTGGCGATCGACGACAGGACGGCCAGCGCCAGAAAGATCAGCGCCGCAACGCTGTAGAACAGGAAGGCATGCCTGGTGACGCGCGCGGCGACGCCGGATTGGCGCAGGGTCTCGGCGAGATTGACCACCGACACCAGGGATGTGTCCTTGAGCAGGCTTAGCCAGCAATTTTCGAGGCCCGGAAAAGCGATGCGTATCAGCTGCGGCAGGACGATGAGCCGCATCGTTTGCCATTTCGATAGGCCAATGGCGTAACCGCCCTCATACTGGCCTTTCGGAATGGCGCGGAACGCGGAGAGGAAGACCTCGCTGGCATAAGAGGAAAAGATCAGCGACAGCACGATCATGCCGGCGATGAAGCTGTTGACGTTGATCGTCGCGTCGGGATTGAACAGCCGCACGACATATTGCAGGAGAAGCGGCATGCCGAAGAAGAACAGGAACAGCGTCACCAGTTCGGGCAGACCGCGAAAGACCGTGGTGTAGATGTTGCCGGCCAGGCGCAGCGAGGATTCTTCATGCTGCTTGGCGAAGGCGACGAAAAAGCCGGTCACCAGGCCAATCGGCAGTGTGGCGAGCGCCAGCGCGATGGTGACCAGAACGCCAGACGCAATATCGTCACTCCAGCCCTCCGGTCCCCAGCTGAGAAGTGTCCAAATGCTTTGGGCCGGCATTGACGGGTCGTGTCTCCGTGGCGATCCCGGAAGGATTTAAGGGCGGTGAGGGATGCCTCACCGCCCTTGGCGTATCGATCAGGATTCGGCGCCGTAGACGTCGAACTTGAAGTACTTGTCGTTGATTTCCTTGTACTTTCCGTTCTTGCGGATGGCGTCGATCGCGTTGTTCAGCTTGTTGACCAGATCGGTCTCGCCCTTGCGCACGGCGATGCCGGCGCCCGGTCCGAAGATTTCCACCGGCTGCGGCGACGGCTGGCCGAGGATCTTGCAGCAGGCGCCGTCCGGCGAATCCAGCCACTGCTGCAGCACGACGATGTCGTCCTCGATCGCATCGAGACGGCCATTGGCGAGGTCTGCCTGTTCCTCGGGGCTGCTCGGATAGCCCTTGATGGTGCTGTCCGTGAAGGTCTTCGACGCGTAATTGTAGTGCGTGGTTGTGGTGGCGACGCCGATGTTCTTGCCGGCAAGGTCTTCCTTGGTCACGCCCTTGAGCGGCGAATCCTTCGGGACGGCGATGGCCGATGGGGTATTGTAGTATTTGTGGGTGAAGTCGACCTTTTCCTGGCGCTCGGGCGTGATCGACATCGAGGCGACGATGGCGTCGAACTTGCCGGCCTGGAGCGCCGGGATGATGCCGTCCCAATCCTGCGCGACGAAGGTGCATTTCACCTTCATCTCGTCACAGAGAGCCTTGGCGATATCGATGTCGAAGCCGACCAGCTGGCCGTCCGAGGTCAGGTTGTTGAAGGGCGGGTACGCGCCTTCGGTGCCGATCCTCAGGGTCTTTTCCTGAGCCTGGGCGACGCCGAGTGTCAGCAGCGCGGCCGAAGCGGCAAGCGCGATACGCAGTGCAATACGCATGATAATCCTCTCATATGTCATGGCCGCTGTCCCGTGCGGCTCTTGTGGGCGGCCGTTTCTTGACCACCCGCTGAGGCGGATACTCCCACTCTTTGCGAGAAAAAAGCAACTGCAATTCAACGGCAAACGACAATCGGGATGTGCCGCTGCGTTACTTGGTTTGAGCCACGAGACCTGTGCTGCGCTCGACAAAGTCGGCTATCGATTTCGTGTCGTCGAGGTCGAAAACCGGCAGCTTTTCGCCTTCGACCGTGAAATCGGCGGCGACCGCGACAATGTTGGGATCGTCGGCCGAAAGCGGCGTCCGATCCTTGGCTTCAAGCCGCCTTGCCTCGATCTTCTTATGCGCTTCGCGCTTGTAGCCTTCGACCAACACGATGTCCGAGGGCGACAGCCGCGCCAGGATGTCGTCCAGCGTCGGCTCGTTTTCCTCGCGCAATTCGTGCATCAGAGCCCAGCGCCGGCCGGAGACGATGGCGACCTCCGTCGCGCCCGCCTGGCGGTGGCGGAAGGAGTCGGCGCCCGGCTTGTCGATATCGAAGTCATGATGGGCGTGCTTCACCGTCGAAACCGTCCAGCCGCGCGCCACCAGTTCGGCGACCAGCTTTTCCGTCAGGGTCGTCTTGCCGGAGTTCTTCCAGCCGGTGATGCCGAATATGCGTCTCATGGCCCGAGGCTTTGCAACAGACGCTCCGCCGCCGCAAGGTCGTCCGGTGTGTTGACGTTGAAGAACGGGTCAATCTTTTGGCCGCGAGCCTCGATCATGGCGAACTCGACTTCGACATGGCCGTGCCGCTCCATGAAGGCGGAAACCCGTCGGTTGTCCTCGTCGACCAGGAAATGACGCAAGGCGTCGCGCAGGCCGAGCGGCCAGAGCGCGAAGGTCGGGTGCCATCTGCCGTCCGAGCTGGCGACGGCGATCGTGCCGGGCCGATCGAGCGCTGCCACCACCAGGCGCTCGACGAGATTGCCGGGAAAGAACGGCGTGTCACCGGCGGCGCTCACCAGCCATCGGCAGCTTGTTTGCGTTGCCGCCCAGTCGAGGCCGGTGAGAATGCCTGCGAGCGGGCCGGCATGGCCCGGCATCGTATCTTGGATCACCGGCAGGTCCATGCCGGCAAATCGCGCCGGATCGCCGTTCGCGTTGAGCCCCAGTGTGGCGACCTGCGGCCTCAGTCGCGTGGCGACATGGTCGATCAGCCTGGCTTTGCCCAATGAAAGGAGCGGCTTGTCGCCGCCGCCCATCCGGCGCGACTGGCCGCCGGCCAGAATGATCCCCGCAACAGTTCGGTCCATCGCGCCTATTTGCCGTCCGGTGCCATGTCGGGTCCAGCGCTTTCGGCGGCAGGTTGCTGCCGTCCGACGACGCGCTCGCGGTAGAGCGTATAGAGGCCCGAGCCGATGATGATGGCGGCGCCGACGGTCATTGGCGTATCGGGGATATCGCCGAAAATGACGAGGCCGAGCAGGATCGACCACAATAACGCGGTGTAGCGGAATGGGGCGATGAAGGAGATGTCGCCCGAGCGCATCGCCATGATGATGAACTGATAGCCGATGACCACCAGCACCGCCGCCAGCGCCAGAAGCGTGGTCGCCCGGCCGCTCATCGGCGTCCAGCCGCCCATCGGCGACAAAAGCAGCGCGCCCAGCACCGTCATGGCAAGCGCGGTCGCCGTCGACACCAGCATGGTCGGGATCGCCTCGGGGATCCGCTTGGTGGCGAGATCGCGCACCGCGCAGCAGGCGACGCTGGTCAATGCCAGCAGTGAATAGACGCTGAAGCCCTCGAAGCCCGGTCGCACGATGATCATCACGCCGGTGAATCCGATGGCAATGGCAAGCCAGCGCCGCCAGCCGACGCCTTCGCCGAAGAACAGCGCCGCGCCCATGGTCACCGCCAGCGGCAGCGCCTGCAGCACGGCCGAGACGTTGGCGATCGGCAAATGCGCAAGCGCGATCAGAAACGATACCGTGGCGCCGGCTTCGCCTGCCACGCGCGTCGCCACCATCGGCTGCAGCATGGCCGCCGGATTGGCAAGCGCGCCGCGCCGCCAGGCGAGCAGGCCGACGAACAAGGACGCGAAGGCGCCGCGCACCAGCATGACCTGCGCCATGTTCATCGATTCCGACGAGAATTTGGTGATCGCGTCGTTCAAGGTGAAGCCGACCATGGCCACGATCATGAACAGCGCGCCGCGCAGATTTGGCGAGAGGGGCAAAGGCGTTTCCGGATTCAATTTTAATTCAGCCGTCTAGCAGGCAGCCGGAAAACAGCAACGGCAAAGAAATGGGCCACGAATTTCTGCGTGGCCATGAGATCGATTTGCCGAGCTTTGGAAGCCTTACTTAGGCGTCAGCACCTCGGTGCCGTTGCCGTTCTGGCCGGCGATGGTCCACAGCCCGTGCAGGGAGCCGTCCTTCTCGATCTTGTAGACGACGAGACCGATCTCCTTGCCCATCGCGTAGCCGGCGGAAAATGCATTGTCGTTGCGCATGCAGATGCCATCCGAGGTCGAGCCGCCGGTTTCCCAGTGGATCGTGCAGGTCGTGTCGCTGGTCAGCGTGATGGTTGCCTCGCCGTCATATTTCGAGCCGTCGAAATTGGTGCCGGCGACGGTGTAGGTGCCGCCGATCGATTGAGCCGCAGCCGATACGGAAGCAATCCCAAGCATTGCCAGTGAAAGCATGAATGTGCGCATGTGCACTCCCCCTAGAGCGAAAATCCTGCGCGAAGGCTAGGCTGTAAAAGGTCGGCGGTAAATCGGCCGGAAGGCGACGCCAGCGCTTTATTTTCAGTGCGGCCAGGCTGACCTCAAGGGCCGCGCAGGGTCCTGGCGATGGAGCCGGCCAAAGGGTCGTATTTTGCCTTGAGCGCGGCAGGGTATTCGATCCAGACGGTGCGAATGACGTCGTCCTTTCCGAACAGGCGCCGTTCGTAAAAAATGTTGCCGTCCTTGGTGCCGGAGAGCACCGCCCAGTTCTTGCCGGTCTTGCTGTAGGTGACCTTGTAACCCGGTTCGGTGCTGGCTTTCTCCTGGACGACGAAACCTTGCGGCGTGTCGTTGTCAACGTTGTAGATGCCGGAACAGGTCAGGCTGGCGCCGTCGGCGCTAAGCCATTGCTGTCCGTCGCCATTTTCCGGCTCGGGCATCGGCTTGTTGAAGATGTCGTCGGGAAAAGTGCAGGACTGGCCGAACCGCGCATTCACGTAGGTGAAGGGCTTGGCCATCGCGGCCGCCGCCATGATTGTCGACAGGGACAAGATGGCCGCTACCGACGACCAACCGATGCGCTGCGGACGTTTCATGATCCCCCCTTTGGTCGATGACCGAAGGTGATCCTGCACCAAATCGTAGAAAAAATCAGCCGCCGGTGACGCTCATGTGCCGAGATACCGAAGGACGGCTGGTGCGGCGGTCGATGACGAAATCATGGCCCTTGGGCTTGCGGCCGATGGCCTCGTCGATCGCCTCGCCGAGCAGCTCGTTGCCTTCGGTGGCGCGCAACGGCGCCCTGAGGTCGGCGGCGTCCTCCTGGCCAAGGCACATATAGAGCGTGCCGGTGCAGGTCAGCCGCACGCGGTTGCAGCTTTCGCAGAAATTATGCGTCATCGGCGTGATGAAGCCGAGCCGGCCGCCGGTCTCCGTGACGTGGACATAGCGAGCCGGGCCGCCGGTCTTGTAAGGAATATCGGAGAGCGTGAACTGGCGCTCCAGCGAGGCGCGCAGCAGCGACAGCGGCAGATACTGGTCGGTGCGGTCGGCCTCGATCTCGCCCATCGGCATCGTCTCGATGAGGGTGAGGTCCATGCCGCGGCCATGCGCCCAGCGCATCAACTCGGGGATCTCGGCGTCGTTGAAGTCGCGCAGCGCCACCGCATTGACCTTGATCTTCAACCCGGCCTTCTGCGCGGCATCGATGCCCTCCATCACCTTGCCGAGATTGCCCCAGCGCGTGATCTGGTGGAATTTCTCGGCATCGAGCGTGTCGAGCGAGACGTTGATGCGCTTGACGCCGCAATCGGCGAGCTCGGCGGCGAAGCGCGACAGCTGCGAGCCGTTGGTGGTCAGCGTCAGCTCTTCCAGGGCGCCGCTTTCGAGATGCCGCGACAGCTGGCGCACCAGATGCATGATGTTCTTGCGAACCAGCGGCTCGCCGCCCGTCAGCCTGAGCTTCTTCACGCCTTTCTCGATGAAAACGGTGCAGAGCCGGTCAAGCTCCTCGAGCGACAACAGATCCTTCTTCGGCAAGAACGTCATGTCCTCGGCCATGCAATAGGTGCAGCGAAAATCGCAGCGGTCGGTGACCGACACGCGCAGATAGCTGATGGTGCGACCGAAGGGGTCGATCATGTCCATTTGCAAACGTTTCCCATGGCCTGAGCGGCACCGTTATATACAGCTATGTGATACGATCCAATGCCGCATTCAAGATAGACGGTCTTGATCTTTGGTAACATTCCCCGGCCGACATCCGATGTCGGCAAGGTCCAAATGACCTTTTCCGGCTGAGCGAAGCAGCGTAGGGAAGGGCGGATTGATGCAGGATGGACGACAATGACGGCACCGAAGGAACTCAGAGTCTCGAAGGACAGAAAACTGCTGTCCGTCACCTTTCCCGGTCATGACCCATTCGAACTGCCGGCCGAACTTTTGCGCGTTGCTTCGCCCTCGGCCGAGGTGCAGGGCCATTCGCCGGAGCAACGGGTGACGGTGCCCGGCAAGCGCAATGTCACCATCCTGAAGATCGAGCCGGTCGGCAATTATGCCGTGCGCATCACCTTCGACGATTTTCACGACACCGGCATCTTCACCTGGAACTATCTGCACACCCTCGGCCACGAAAAGGACGAGCGCTGGAATGCCTATCTCGCCGAACTTCAGGAGAAGGGGCTGAGCCGCGACCGCTAGGCCATCCTGTCCGCGTCTTTCGGCTTGGCCAGGGCCGCCAGGATCTCGCTGGTGTCGTAGTAGAAGGGTGTGCCTTCAATCAGCCGACCATCCCTGAAGCGCAGGACTTCGGCAAACGGCTGCCTGATCGTCACGCCGTTGGCTCGCGCCGTCAGCGAAAGCGTGCAGCTCATAAAGACGACGTCATCTTTTTGCGCCGCCTGAAGGTTCTCCACCGCAACACCGCTCCAGCTTTCGTGCATCGTCTGGAAAAGAGAGGCGATGCCTTCAAGGCCGTTCCAGTCGCCGGCATAGGGCAGTGAGTGCGGTTCATGCACGACGACATCCCTGTGGAAGGCGCTGGTCAGCATCTCGATGTTGCCCGACCCCGATTGCAGGAATCGCATTTCAACGTCGAACATGTTTTCGAGAAGTTCCATGGCGGTGCTTTGCCGCTCAACTGCTTTGTCCATGTCGATCTCCGTGTCCGTTTTGTACGGTGAACACGGTTTGCGCCGGAAATCATTGTGTCGACACCCGTTTCCTGATTGTCAGGTTTGGCACGTCGCGAGGACGTCATAGAGTTGGGGTAACGCCGGCAAAGGTTCGGAGGCGGGAAAATGTCTGAGATTACCACGGTCGAACAGCTCGAAGCGCTCTACGGTCTGCCGGGCGAGGCTTCGGTCGTCAAGGAACTCGACCATGTGATTCCCGAATATGCCGCCTTCATCGAGGCTTCGCCCTTCATGGCGCTGGCGACCAGCGGGCCTGAGGGCCTCGACTGCTCGCCGCGCGGCGATCTCGCCGGCTTCGTGCGCATCGTCGATGACAAGACTCTGATGATGCCCGACAGGCGCGGCAACAACCGCGCCGATTCGCTGAAGAACATCATTCGCGATCCGCGTGTCGGGCTGCTCTTTCTGGTGCCGGGCTCGGGCACCACGCTGCGCATCAACGGCCGCGCTCACATCACGACCGACGCGGATCTATGCGCGTCCTTCACGGTCGACGGCAAGCCGGCCCGCTCGGTCACCGTCATCGATATCGACACGGTCTATTTCCAATGCGCCCGCGCTATCGTGCGCTCCGAGCTCTGGAACCCGGCTAGGCATGTCGATCCCAAGTCACTGCCAACGCCCGGCCAGATCCTCGAGGTCACAAGCCGCAAGAACATCGATGCCGAGGCCTATGACAGGGAATGGCCGGAGCGGGCGAAGAAAACCTTGTGGTGATCGGAAGCCGGCTCAGGCTTCCTTCAGCACGTCGGCGATCTTGCGCATCTGCTCGCCGATCATGTCGCACTGCTCCGGCGTCGACTGGCTCATTGCCTTTTCGATCAGCGCCATGTGGACCTTCAGGGCCTTCATGAGCAGAGACTCGCCCGCCTCGGTGAGGTTCAGCCGCAGCACCCGCTTGTCCTTCTCGTCGCCTTCGCGACGCAGCAACCCGCGGGCCTCGAGCTGCGGCAACAGCATGGTGATATTGGAGCGGCCGACGAGCAGCTTGCGGGCAAGGTCGTGCTGCGACATGCCGGGGTGGCGGTAGAGGTTCATCAGCACGTCGAGCTGCGCCGGCTTGAGGTCGAGCGGGGCGAGCTTCACCGCCAGCGTGCGCTCCAGCACATGGCAGGCGCGCGCCACCGCAACCCAGTTGCGAAAGCGAGGGTTGTCCCAGGGTAGCTCTTGCTTAATGTTCATGTTTGAACTATTATGTTCATGCTTGAACGAATGGATGGACTGCCAATATGGCATCATTTGGAATGAAGGTCATCCGGGGCGTTTTCGGCGCGGCCGAGCATGTTGCGCCGCGTCTTAGCGGCCGCGCCGCCTTCGAATTGTTTTGCCGCACACCAAACGTCAAGACCTTGAGCGACGGCGAACGGCGCGCTGTGGAGCGTGCCTCTGCCTTCATGACCGAGGCGCGCCATCACAGGCTGAAAACCAGGACCGATTGCGTCGCAGTGCATGAATTCCGGCCGGAGCCGGGCAGGGAGTCGCGCGGCACGGTGCTCGTCATTCATGGCTGGCGCTCGCGTACCGAATATATGCGCGCTTTGATCGAAGGGTTTCGCGGCGCCGGCTACAAGGTCGTGTCGCTCGACCTGCCTGGGCATGGCCATTCGCTCGGCCGCCATCTCAACATGGTGACTGCCGTGGACGCGGCGCGGGTCGCCGGCGAATGGTTCGGCCCCTTTGCCGCCGTCGTCGGCCATTCCTTCGGCGGCGCGATTGCCGCCAATGCCGTTGCCGCATCGGTCAAGGGCATGCCGCCGCTTGCGGCGCAAAAACTGGTGCTGATTGCGGCGCCGAGCTCGCTGCCTGCAATCTTCGACGACTTCAGCGATATGATGAATGTCGGGCCGCGCTCGCGCGTCGCGATGGCGGACAGGGTGAAGCATCTATCCGGGCGGCCGCTCAGCGAATTCACCGGCGACCGCCAACTGGCCGCAGCGTCGGTGCCAACACTGGTCATCCACGCGCCGGACGATCGCGAGGTCCATGCCGACCATGCCAGGGGTTATGCGGCTGCCGGTGAACATGTCCACCTGCATTGGGCCGAGGGGCTTGGCCACCGGCGTATCCTCGCCGACAGGGACGTCGTCGCGCGCGCGGTCGGCTTTGTGACTGGCCAGCGCGAAGCGGCGCTGCATTAACCGACCTATCAGTCCGCCTTCTTTTTCTGCCCGGGCTCTACGGGCAGGCCAGCTGCTTTCCAGGCGGTATAGCCACCGAGGATGTGCTTGACCGGTGTCAGGCCCATGTCTTGCGCCGTCTTGGTGGCTAAAGCCGAGCGCCAGCCTCCGGCGCAGAAGAAGACGAAGGTCTTGCCGCTGGCGAAGAACGGCTTGTGGTACGGGCTTTCGGGATCGATCCAGAATTCCAGCATGCCGCGCGTTACATGCTTGGCGCCGGGGATCTTGCCATCACGTTCGACCTCGCGCGGGTCGCGCAGATCGACGAAGATCGTGTCCTCATCCTCCAGCAGCCCCGCTGCCTCCTCAGGCGACACGACCTCGATCTCGGCATTCGCCTCGTCGAGAAGCTGGCGATAACCTTTCTTCACGGCAAATCCTCCCGGCCACGCTTGCTGCGGCCGCCGAAATTTCGATCACAAAGACTGACGTTTGTCACGGGGTCAGGCGTTAGATCGTGATGGCGTTTCGTTGAACCGCCGTCACGATCTAACTCTTTGTTGGAGCATGATCTTCTCCAAAAACCGGTTCCCACTTTTCGGGATCATGCTCTAGCGCCGGCCATCGTCGTCCACGCCGCCATGGCGCCGGCAACGGTCGCCATAAGAGCGGCATGGGTTGCGCCGTCGCGCGCCTGGATCGACATGCCGTGCTGAACCGTAGCATAGAAGGTCGCCGCGGTGCCGCTGTCGAAGCTTGCCGGCAATTCGCCCTCCGCCACGGCGCGCTCGAGCCGTCGCAGCAAGGCGGTCCGGTTTTCCGCCCGGCGGCGGCGCAGATCAGCGCCGATCGCGCCACTGCTTGAGTCCTGATGCAGCGCGCCGAGCGCGATAAGGCAGCCCTGCGGGCGATCGCCCTGCGAGTAGGCCCTGGCTGTCTGTCGCAGGAAGTTCTCCACTGCCTGGCATGCCGTCGGCGCCTTGTCGAGCGCCGCCCGGATCTCGGTACCTTCGGCGTGCGTGTAATATTCGGTCGCTTCAAGGAAGAGCGCCTCCTTGCTGCCGAATGCGGCATAGAGGCTGGGGGACCCGATCCCCATTGCCGCGGTCAGGTCGGCGATCGAGGTTCCCTCATAGCCTTTGGCCCAGAACAGCTCCATCGCCCGCCGCAACGCAGCGGTTCGATCGAAACTTCGGGGACGGCCTCTTTCCGACATGGCGCTCTTTTCTGTGTTGATCGTTACATAATTCACTTGACGATGACGGGCAAGGCTGACAGGTATTTATGTATCGATCGTTACACAAAGGAAAAATCAATGACTTCCAACCAGCTGCGCGGCAGGGCCGCTTTTGTGACCGGCGGCAGCCGCGGCATTGGCGCGGCAATCGCAAAAAGACTGGCGCGTGAGGGCGCCAGCGTCGCGCTGACCTATGTGACTGGGGAAGCGCAGGCGCAGGCTGTCGTTGGCGAGATCGAGGCGGCCGGCGGGCGTGCGGTCGCCATTAGGGCAGACGGTCGCGATGCCGAAGCGATCGAGCGTGCCGTCGACCGGGCGGTGGACACGTTCGGGCGGCTCGACATACTGGTCAACAGCGCCGGCATATGGCGCGCCGCGCCGATCGATTCCCTCTCGCTCGCCGATTTCGACGAGAGCATGGAGGTCAATCTCAGAGCGCCTTTCGTCGCTTCCAAGGCCGCCGCCCGACACATGGCTGACGGGGGCAGGATCATCTCGATCGGCAGCAATCTGGCCGAGCGGGTCACCGATGCTGGGCTCAGCGCCTATTCGACCAGCAAGGCGGCGCTGATCGGCTTGACGAAGGCCTTGGCGCGCGACCTCGGCCCACGCGGCATCACCGCCAACATTGTTCATCCCGGTTCCACAGACACCGACATGAATCCCGCCAACGGGCCACATGCGGAGCATCAGCGCCGCAAGATGGCAACGCCGCGCTTCGGCGAGGCCGAGGAGATCGCGGGCATGGTGGCGTGGCTGGCGAGTCCTGAGGGCCGCTTCGTCACGGGAGCCTCGTTGACCATAGACGGCGGCGCCAACGCCTGATTGTTTTTTCGACACCGCCACATGCGTGTGAGGCCCGAGGACAGCCACTGCCTCGAGTCTCACAAGGATGTGAAACCGTTCTGCAACACGGCCGCGAAAATTTATGGAAGCTTAACGAAATCGGTATGAATCGGTATAGTCACGTCATACATCCGCCATGCGGAGGGCGGGACCGTCCAGCGGCGCGGAACGGGAACCGGCCACAACCGGTGCGGGTGAAGCATGAAAATCCTCGGGAACAAACGAACCGTCCTGCCGGTCGCGATCGCGGCGACGCTTGCCTTCGGGCAGCAGCCGGCAAGCGCGCAAGGGCTGTTCGACATGCTGTTCGGCGGCGGCATCCGGCATAACCCGCAAGGTGAATTTCCGCCGCCGCCGAAGCCGCGCAAGATGCGGCCGGCCGGAGAGGATGGTGGCAGCGTCAGGATCAGTGGTCCGACCTACAACACCTACAGGGCCGACAAGCTTGTGCGTGTCGATTTCAAATCGCTGCTGCCGGCACCGCAGGCCACGGCCGCTCAGGACGCCGCCTTTGTGCCGTCTGTGACGAGCAACAGCTTCCGCGATGCCGTCGCTGGCCTGAGCGAGTATGAGCTGTTTGCCGAGCCGGATATCGCCAAGGCGCTGATCGCCTATTATTCGGCCAATCCGGATTTCATCTGGGTGAGCGACGATACCCCCAACAGCCGGGCGCAGGATGCAGTGCGCGTCCTGGGGGAGGCGGCGAGCTATGGCCTGACGCCGGCCGACTACTCCGTCGATGTCCCGGCAGCCGCTCATTCCGCCGCCACACCGGAAGAGCGGACCAAGGAACTGGTCCGTTTCGAGATGGCGCTGTCGGCGCGCGTGCTGCGCTATGCCCATGATGCGCAGAGCGGTCGCGTCGATCCCAACCGGATGACCGGCTATTACGATTTCCCGGCCAAGCCGCTCGATCTCGAAGGCGTGCTGAAGACGCTGGCGCATACCCAGGAGGTCCGCACCTATCTCGAATCGCGGCATCCGCAGAATGCCGAATACCAGGCGCTGCGCGTCGAACTGGAAGCGCTTGAGGCGAGCGAGGAAAACGAGATCGTCGTCGATCCCAAGCTCCTGCTCAAGCCTGGCGAGAGCAGCCCGGAATTGCCGAAATTGCTGACGCTTATTTCCCGTAATCTCGATGACGAGATGGGTGGCAGCTATGGCGAAGTGCTCGCGAGGCTCGGCAAGAGCGAGTTCTACGATCCCGAGCTGGTGCCGGTGATCAAGGCGGTGCAGCAGCGCGCCGGCATGAAGGGCGACGGCGTCATCGGCCCGCGCACGGTAGCTTCATTGGCCGGCGCCTCAAAGGCCGACAAGGTCGAGAAGGTCAAGGTCGCGCTCGAGGAACTGCGCTGGATGCCGTCTGATCTCGGCAGTCCGCGCGTCTTCATCAACCAGCCCGCCTTCACCGCCAGCTATATCGACAGTGGCGAGGAGAAGCTGAAGACCCGCGCGGTCATCGGCCGGGTCACCAACCAGACCGCCTTCTTCTACAACCAGATCAAGCAGGTCGACTTCCATCCGTATTGGGGCGTGCCGCAGTCGATCATCGTCAACGAGATGCTGCCAAGGCTGCGCGGCGATCCGGGCTATCTCGACCGCGCCGGCTATGAGGTGACGGATTCGCGCGGCAAGCGCATCCCATCGGCGGCGGTCGATTGGGGTGCTTATGGCGCCAACATTCCGTTCAATGTGCGGCAGCAGCCGAGCGAGGCCAATGCGCTGGGCGAATTGAAGATCCTCTTCCCCAACAAGCATGCCATCTACATGCACGACACGCCGCAGAAATCGTTCTTCGAGCGCGACATGCGCGCGCTCAGCCATGGCTGCGTCCGGTTGCAGGATCCGCGCGGCATGGCCGCCGCCGTGCTGGGCACCACGGTCGACGATATCGCCGAGAAGCTGAAGCACGGCCATTCGACCGAGAATGTCACGCGCGTCATTCCGGTCTATGTCGCCTATTTCACCGCATGGCCGGACATGTCCGGCAAGGTCGAATATTTCGACGACGTCTATGGCCGCGATTCCAAGCTGATGCAGGCGCTCGACGCGACCGAAGCGGTGCGCACGCCGTCAAGCTGAGCGCTTTTTTTACTATCAAGCAATTTCGAACGGAAGGCTACGGCGAAGCCGCCGAGCCTGACCGCTTCACACTTTTCCTGGAATTGCTTTGATCAACGGCCGGCGCAAGCCGGCGTTGCGCCCGGCGATCAGCCAATAGATCAGGCCGGCCACGAGGCCGCCGGCGGCGATGATGCCCATGTCGGCCCAGCGTTCCGGATCATCGGCGGCGTCCGGCCAGATCAGCATGAAACCGGCTGCCGCGGCAGCGGCGCCGAACAGCATATGCAGCCAGAAGCTTCGCAGCGAAAAGAACTCGGCGATCATTGCAAAGACCAGCGTCTGCATACCCGTCAGGATGATCGCCAGAAAGTAGATGAACATGCCGAGCGGCGGCACCACCAGCGCGGCGACCGGCGTGAACGCCATAAGCTCGAAGTAACCCGGAGCATTGGGCAGCGAATTCAATATCGCGTAGATCACCACCACGGCGATCAACCCGACCAGCACCGCGACCAGATAGCCGACAAGCACCATCAGGATGCGCTTCAGGACGTAGCCGATCATTGCCATGCACCCCCCGTGCCCGCAATCATGGCGGGCAGTCAGCCACCAAAGTTGTGACGATGCAAGGGTGGTCCGTCGCGCTGGCTCCGCGCGGCGCCAAGGTCTTCAGGCGCCACCACACAGATGCTGCGAGTCGGGCAGGGCCCATGTGCCTTTAGACGCGAGGTCGACGGCGTAATAGACCATGCCGCGCAGATCGTCTTTCGGACAGTCGCGCGGGATCGCGATCAGGCACATGACGACCGGATCACCGACCTTGGAACTCGCCAGTCCGGGTTCGCGGCCATAGGAGACCGCCGTGCCGCCATTGGTAAATCGCGCCGCGCTGCCGGCTTCCGGGCTGGCGGTTTCCAGCGGGTCGTCGCCCAGCCTTGTCGTCAGCGCCGTGATATGGGTGAAGCCGCATTTTCCGATCGACACGGGCAGGGGCTGATCGGTTGGCTTCGGCGTCCTTGCCGCAAAGTCGAGCGCCTTCTTGCCGATGAGCGCGATATTGTAGTCCTGCACCCATTGCGGCGCATTGCTGTAAGTCTGCAACGCATTGTTCTGCGCGCTGACGATGCAGGCTGCGTCCGTCTTGCAGGCATTCCGGTCGGCGGCCAATCCCCTGGCGATCCCGCGCTTGTCGCCGCCGAAGGCGGGTTCGAAGCCGGCATAGGCCTTGGTGACCAAAGCATCGATGGCCGACATTTGCGGGTCGGCGCAGATCGCCTTTTCGGCGGGCAACTGCGCCTTTCGGCAATCGAAGGACGGGCCGTCCGCGCGCGCCGGGATCGATGTCCCAAGCGCCGATGCGGCCACAAGCAAGGCGATTGCGCTGATGTGAAGCCGCATGTCTGTCGTCCGTCCGGCCTGTTTCGATGATCAAGTCTATGCCGAACGCAGGTCCTTCGGAATGGCGGAGGCAGGCAACAAGGCCTATTTGGGTTCGCCGGTCACGGGATCGTAGGTGATTTGGACCTTAGCCTTGTCCGTCGTGTAGTAGGTGATGGTGTAGCCGTCGCTATCCCATTCGACCTCCTTCACATAGCGGAAGTCAGTACGGTGCTCGACCTTGGCGACGATCTCCGAGAGCTTCTTGGCATTTTGCGGCGGCAGTGGCTGGTCGTCCGCCGCAAAGGCTTGTCCACTGATAAGCAGGAAAGCGATACCGGTTGCTGAAACAACAGTGCGCATGAGAGCCCTCAAATCTCGTCGGCGTCAGTGCCGTCAGAAACTCGCACGCAGGCGGGTTGGTTCCGCAGCGCTGCAATAACGGAGTTTTGCAGCGCATGGCCCGATGAAGCCGATTCTTGCCGGCAGGAACCGGCCAATATTGCCTGGCGGAGAAAGTATAATAATTTCATATGGTAAAGTCGCGCTTCGGATGTGTCTCCTGACGTAACGAACGACTAACCATGCGCCGGAGGGTGAATTCGCCATATTAGCTGTTCGTGGTAGAGCTTTCGCCAAGACCCTGATAGAATTCTGGTCATAACAGGGTGGCAACAGTGCGCCGGGCCTGCCGAGGATTTCCGTCGGCAGCCGGCGATGCGTTTCTTTGAGCGCAGGTCGCCTGTTCTGGACTGCAGCGGGACTGGGGGCTCAATCATGGCTGAACGGAACTATACCCGTCAGCTTGCGACAATCATTTCAATCGACGCCGTAGGATTCTCGAGGCTTATGGGCATCGACGACGAGTTGGCTGTTGCCGCCTTCGAGGAACGGCGCGACATCATCGCCGACAGTTGCGGCGCATTTGGCGGACGCACGTTCGGCGATGCCGGCGACAGCATCATGGCCGAATTCGGCAATCCAATCGAAGCCTTGCGGGCAGCCTTCGATTTCCAGGCCCGGGTCGTGGCGCTGAATGCCGCTGTCGCCGAGGACATGCGCATGCCTTTTCGCGCCGGGATCAACACCGGCGACGTCATCGTCCGTGAGGGCCGTCTCTACGGTGACGACGTGAATATCGCGGCCAGGCTTCAGGAATTCGCGCCGCATGACGGCGTCGCCATCTCGGCGACGACGTGGCATCACGTGAGGGACAAGACGGCGGCCGTCTTCACCGATCTCGGCGAGTTCAGCCTGAAGAACATCGCCCTGCCGGTGCGGGTCCTGATCGCCGGTCGCGGCGGCAACGGCCCTGCCGCGACGGCTTCCTTCGCTTCCATTCCCGCCACGCCCGGTCATTCCAGGCCGATCGCCAAGGGCCCCCCGGCAATCGCCGTGCTGCCGTTCCAGGGCAACGGCAGCGAACCCGATGTCGGCTACATGGCCGACGGTATCGCCGAGGACATCATCTACGGTCTTTCCAACACGCGCTGGCTTTCGGTCATCGCCAAGGGCTCGAGCTTCCAGTTTCGCGACGACAGCCTCGGCACAAGGCTCATCGGCAACGCGCTGGGCGCCCGCTACATCGTCAGCGGCACGTTGGCGCGCTCCAACAGGCAGATCCGCCTCAATACGTCGCTCACCGATACCTCGAATGGGCGCCTGGTCTGGTCGCAACGCTTCGACCGCGACCTCGTCGACATCTTCAGCCTGCGCGACCAGATCGGCAGCGAGATCGTTTCCATCCTCGACAAGGAGGTCGACCGCGCCGAACAGGCGCGCACGTTCCAGGTGCCGTGGGAAAGCCTCGAGACCTGGCAACTGGTCAGGCGCGGCCGCTGGCACATGAACAGGCGGACACGTCGCGATACCGAAATCGCGCTCGACTTCTTCGACAAGGCCTACCAGGAAGATCCGAATTCGAGCGCCGTGCTCAACGAGCTCGCATGGTGGTATTTCTGGCGGGCCTGGCTGCGTTTCGGCGACAGCGACGATCTGGAGAAAGTCGAGACGCTTGCGCGCAAGGCGCTGCTGATGGACAGCCTCGATGCGCGTCCGCATGCCTATCTCGGCGCCGCCGACATCATGCGCGGCCTGCCGGCATTGGCAGCCGAGCATCTTGCCGAAGCGATCCACATCAATCCGAGCTTCGCCTTCGCCCGCTCGGCCATGGGCAGCGCGTATCTTTTGCTTGGCGATGCGACCGGCGCGATACCGTTCTTCCTGGACACCGAGCGGTTGAGCCCGTTCGACCTCTATCGCTTCCACAATCTGGGGGAACTGGCCGCGGCCTATTGCTTCGTCGAGGACTGGCAGGCCGCGATCGCCACCGCCGAGCGCTCGCTCAACCTGTCGCCAGGCTACTTTTACGCAAGATTCCTGAAGATAGGCGCCCTGATGAGAAGCGGTCGGCGCGACGAGGCGGCGCATGAACTCGCGATTTTCATGACCAGGCACCCCGATTTTTCCGAGCAGAGGATACGCTGGATACCGTTCGTGGACCCGGCCAAGAACAATTTCTTGATCGGCAATTTCGATCGGGCCAAGTCTGCCGCATGATCGCCGGGGCCGACAACAAATGACTGTGAACGAATTCACATACGCCGGACCGATGCAAACCTAGGCCAGACAATGCCGGCATCGCATTGACATGGATAGCCGGGGGGCTTGAACGCGATGATCACTTTGAAGTACTTCGCCGCCGTCCGCACCGCTCAGAAGAGCCAGCGTCCGCTCGCCGAAATGCCACCGTTCGACATCAACCGGCTGCGTTCCAAGAGCGGCTTTGCTTCCCGCATCGCCGGTCTTCTTCTGGGCGATCCGCGCTGGCTGCTGGCGCTGCTGCGCCGTTTCTGGCCGAATCTCGGCTTCCGCAATTTCCTGCTGGTCACCAAAGGCGCGGACGTTCGCGATATATTGGAGCGGGGCGACGAGTTCGAAACGCCTTACGGGCCGGAGATGGCCGAACTCGCCCGGGGTTCGAATTTCATTCTCGGCATGCAGGACGGCGCCGCGTACCGGCAGATGAAATCGGCGGTGCTGAGCGCGTTTCCGCCGGCGGAGGTCGAAGCCGCCGTCAGGCCGATCGCCGAGCGCCATTCGCACGACATCATGACCCGCGCCAGCCCCGGCTTCGATGCCATCGCCGGATTGATGAAGATCGTGCCGGTGCGCATCTGCCGCGATTATTTCGGCCTCGAGATCGACGACGAGACCGAGTTCGCCGACTGGTCGATCGCGCTCAGCGCGCTGTTCTTTTCCGATCCGACGGCAAGTCCCACCACGCGCCAGCTTGCCGTGGTCGGCGGCGATCGGCTGATCAAGGTCATAAACCGTTCGATTGCCGCGGTCAGGGAGAGAACGGGCAAAAACGACCGGCC
Source organism: Mesorhizobium sp. B1-1-5 (assembly GCF_006443065.1). Lineage (NCBI taxonomy): Bacteria > Pseudomonadati > Pseudomonadota > Alphaproteobacteria > Hyphomicrobiales > Phyllobacteriaceae > Mesorhizobium > Mesorhizobium sp. B1-1-5. The sequence continues at coordinate 59,768 of NZ_VFWS01000015.1, forward strand.
GCTTGCCCGCCTCGTCGCGCTGATGGATCAAGGGCGCCTGTCGTTGCCCGACATTCATTCCATCATGCTCGGCATGGTCGCGGGCTTTGTGCCGACGAACGTGCTTGCCGGCAGCAATTGCCTGGATGTGATCCTGTCGCGATCCGATGCGCGGCAGGCCGTGGATGAGGCCATCGCGGCCGGCGACACCGACAAGCTCGACCGGGCGATCATGGAAGCCATGCGGTTCAAGCCGATCTGGATCGGGCCCTGGCGCTATACCAGGCGTGACGCGGTCATCGGCAAGGGCACGCGTCGCGAGCGCCTGGTCAAGGCCGGAACGGTGGTCATGCCGGCGACGCTTTCAGCGATGTTCGATCCGGAGATCGTGCAGCGGCCGAACGAGTTCGATACGTCGCGCCCGCATCGCGACTACATGGTTTTCGGTTACGGCATCCATCTGTGCATCGGCGCCGAGATCGCCCGCATCCAGATCGGCGAATGCATCCGCGCGCTGTTCGGCAAACCGAAGCTCGCCCGCGCGCGGGGCAGGGCCGGCAAGATGGTCAATGTCGGCGCCTACCCGGCAAGCCTCAAGGTCGATTTCGAGCGCCCGCCGCTTTGCCGCACCACCGACCAATCGATGGTGACGGTTGTCTGCCCGATCACTCGCGCCATGCCGCTCGATGCGGTGCGCGACAAGGTCGCCGACCTCGGCAATCCCGCGATCGGCGAGATCAGCGCCGCGCTCGACAAGGTCGCCACCATACATTTCACCAGCCTGGCCGTCGCGCCTATCGGCAGGGACAAAAAAAACGGGACCGAGACCGGCGCGCTGGTGTTCGAAATCTCCGGCGACGGCAGCACCGACGACGTCATTGCCGCCATTGCGCAATCGATCGGGCATCGGCTGCGGCCGATCTTCAGGGATGTCTGCGGCCTGCCGGACGGCGGCTCGCTGGAGGACTTCCTGAAGAAGAACCATATAGAAATTTCGCCGTCCTTCGGCAGCGCCGCGGGGCTGGTTTTTTCCGGCACGCCCGGCCATTCCGTACGCCGCATCCTTGCCGAGGCGCGGCTGGCCGACAGCGTGCGCGAGATTGTCGAAAAGCCGCGCGCGGGCGCCGGCAACGCGATGGATGTGCTGGCCGAAGCGCGCCGGCATGTCCGCTGCCTCGGGCAATTCGACTGGGCGTTCGAGCCCGCCGAAAGCCTGCTGGAAAGGCCGCCCGGCCACTGGTCGCGCGCGCTGACGACGACGCTTTTGACGCCGGCGATGTTCGCCACTGTCGCGATAGTCGTTCTCGCCTTTTGGCGCATGACTTATGTGCTCGTGTTCGGGAACCCGCATGGCATCACCATTGCCAACATCGCGATCGCCGGTGCCGCGCTTCTGCTTACGGTACTCGGTCTGCTGGCTATTCTGGCTCTGTTCGTAGGCCTTTGCTTCCTGGCGTTGCGGCGGCTCGAAGACAAGGACCGGCCGGCGAATACGCCGGTCGATATCGGCGCGTTGGAGAAGATCCTCGCCAATGAGGACCACTGCGCGCAGAACAACCTGACGGCGATCTCGACGATGAAGCCGGGGATCTTGCGGCGGCTGGCGCTAAGGCTTGCCTTCTACCTGATCTCGATATCGGCGCAGAAAGTGTTCAGGCCGGGCTTCCTCGCCACCATCAACACCATTCATTTCGCCCGCTGGGTGCTGCTGCCCGGCACCGACAGGCTGGTGTTCTTCTCCAATTACGGTGGCAGCTGGGAGAGTTATCTGGAGGATTTCATCGCCAAGGCCTCGGCCGGCCTGACCGGCGTGTGGAGCAACACCGAAGGCTATCCGCGCACGCGCTGGCTGTTCCTGGACGGCGCGCGCGACGGCGATCGTTTCAAGCGCTGGGCGCGGCGCCAGCAGGTGCCGACGCTGTTCTGGTACAGCGCCTATCCGCACCTCAACACACCGCGCATCCGCATCAACTCCAGGATAAGGCGCGGCATCGCATCGGCAACCGGCAACGAGGCGCGCGACTGGCTGAGCCTGTTCGGTTCGCTGCCGCGCCCGCAAGCACAGCCGGCGGACGCGACCAGCCTGCCTGAATTGCCGTCCGCGCCGCTCGAAGAGCTGGAATCGGGTGAAATCCAATCCATCTTCTTCGGACCGTTCGGTGCGCTCGGTCATGCGCACATGCTTGCGATCCAGGTGCCGGAAGGATTGCCGGCAACGAAGCGCAAGGCGTGGCTCGACTTCGTGACCGAAAAAACCAGCTTCGGCGACGGCGTGCCTGCCGGCCGCGCCATGACCGTGGCGTTCGGCCCCAACGGACTGCGCCGGCTGGGGCTCGAGGGCGGCGTCGACGACGAGCCGTTGGACACGTTTCCTGTCGCCTTCCGGCAAGGCATGGGAACGCCCGAGCGCAGCCGCATCCTCAACGACACGGGTCCCGACGCCCCCGACAAATGGCAGTGGGGATCGCCCGCCAATCCCGCCGACGTCGTCATCGTCTGCTATGCCGGGACGCCGGCCGCTTTGAAGGCGGAGATCGCGGCCATGAAGCGACAGACGACAGGCGCGGGGATGGCCGTGGCCGCCGAACTGCCGCTTATGGTGCGGCGCGACGGCAAGCGGGCCGTCGAGCATTTCGGCTTCGTCGACGGCATCTCGCAACCGATCGTTCGGGGCACGTCGCGCGCCGCCAAGGGAGCCGCGCCGATGCATTTGCTGGCACCGGGCGAGTTCCTGTTCGGCTACCGCGACGAGCACGGCTTCTACCCGGCTTCGCCGTCGGTGGACGCGGCGCTGGACCGAACCGGCGTCCTGTCGCAGGTGCGGCGCAACCGTCAGATACCGGGGCAGCCGCCTCCGCCGCGCGATTTCGGCCGCAACGGCACCTTCCTTGTCCTGCGCCAGTTCGAGCAGCATGTCGAACTGTTCGACGATTATTGCAGGAAGGCCGCGACGCAGGCAGCAAATGAGACAGGCGACGCCGCCATCACCCCGCATTGGGTGGCGGCAAAGATGCTCGGTCGCTGGCAGGACGGAAGCTCGCTGGTGCGCAATCCGAACGGACGCCCGGGCCGCGGCATCGACAATGATTTCGCGCTCGGCGCCGAGGATCCGCAGGGGCATGCCTGTCCGCTCGGCTCCCACATACGCCGTTCCAATCCGCGCGATTCGCTTGGCGAGGACCGCGAGACGCAGATCAGGATCGGCAAGCGCCACCGCATCCTGCGCGTCGGCCGCACCTACGAGAAGAAGGACAAGGGCGGGAAGACGGAGAAGGGCCTGCTGTTCATGTGCCTCAACGCCGATATCGAACGCCAATACGAGTTCATCCAGCAGACCTGGGTCTCGTCCAATTCGTTCCAGGGCCTGGTCGGCGAGACGGATCCGACGATCGGCGCGCGGGGCGGCGGCGGCCGGTTCTCGATCCCATCCTGGGAAAAGGTCACCGTGCTCAAGGATGTGCCGCAGTTCGTCACCACGAAAGGCGGCGGCTATTTCTTCATGCCGAGCCGGTCGGCGCTGCGTTATCTGATCTCGCGGCTCTGACCGGGTGCGCTGAAAGCAGTTCGTCGTTTCTCGAAAGCGACGAACCGGCGGGTACATGGCGAAGTCGACGGGCAGGCTACGGCGAAGGCGCCGAGCTCGCTACGGCGAAGCTGCCGAGCAGGCTACGGCGAAGTCGCCGAGAGGCTACGGCGAAGTCGCCGAGAGGCTACGGCGAAGACGCCGAGCTTGCTCAGTCGTCGTCCTGCGATTGGGCGATCTGGTTCAGCGCGGCGGCGTTGGTGATGCGCAGGCCGCCGCGCTTGATGGCGATCATCTGCCGACTGCGCCAGTCGTTCAGCGTCTTGTTGACGGATTCGCGCGTCGCCCCGAGGAATTCGCCGAGCTCCGACTGCGAAATCGGAATCCAGCCCGCAGCGTCTGCCATGACGCCGCTCAGGAACACCAGCCGCTTTGCCAGCCTGGCCTCGATACCGAAAAAGGCCTGGTCGCCCAGCTCGCCGCTGACCCAGCGCAGCCGCGTGCACAGCAATTCGATCATCGCGCGGGCCAGGGGCGGGTTTTTCTCAATGCGGTCGAAGAGTTGCGTCCGGCTCAGCGAAACCAGCTCGCATGCCGTAAGGCAGATGGCGGTCGCCGTGCGCGGGCGCCCATCCAGGGCTCCGATCTCGCCGACGAGGCTGCGCGACAGCTCGATATTGGCCACCAGCTTCTGCCCACCGGGCGAATAGATCGAAATCTCGACGGTGCCGCTCATCACGCCGTAGATGCGGTCGGAAGCGTCCTCCTGGACGAACAAATGCTGGCCGGCGGCATAGCGCTCGAGCTTGCAGCCACCGAACAACAGGTCGAAGTGGCGCGGGTCGATGCGCGCCAGGCGCGGCAGGTTCCTGTCGTCCGCGCCGTTTGTAGCCATGATACGATTCCGCCTCTCGTTAGACGGAAATTGTAGGATAAGTGCGTGCTCGATCAAAGCGTCGTCTCCTTCTGTGGTGGCTGACCGAAATCGGCAGGTGGCGGACGGACGTTCCATGTCACGCGTCACACGCCGAAATTGGATAAGCCGGCAAACTGTAAGGAGACCGGGCGCACTGGCGGTTGCGGGCCGATCTTGGAAACGCCATCCGCGCGCTTGGGTGGGAGGTGCCCATGCGCGCAGACGGCAAACCTGAAAATGGCTAGGTGATCGAAATTTCTCCTCGAGAACTGCATCCATATCGCAGCCCGGCAGCAGCTTCGGACGCCGTAGTCAGCTCGGGCCGTCGATGCCGCCGTTACAACATCTGAGCGCAAGCCCTGTTCGGCGTATGTGAAGGCGCTCACAGATGTACGCATCGGGCGGACTGATGGTTATTTTAGAAGTGTATGGTCTTTGCTTTGCAATCGGCATGATTGCCTAGTCGGCAAAGAGATCAACCGAAGTATGGCTGGAACCTTGTCTTGACTACAGGTGACGGTCGGCGTCATGGTTCACTTTGGGGGGGCAGGCCATGGCAGCCGCGAAGGGACTCCTTGTAAAGGTTCGCGGCGACGGCGCGGGGCTCTCGGTCCAAGGCGGGCCGCCCCGGATTGGCGGCATCGAAGCCGAGCCGATCCTCTCTCTGCCTGCCGACGTGAGCGCCGGCACGGCCGCGGCCGGGGATCGCGGCGCCACCTGGTTTCGGTTGGCCACGGACGCCGCCGATACAGACAACCCCTGGGATCATGCCCACGATCTTGTCGCCCGGAACCCGGCGCTGGCGGCCGCGGGCGCCGAGGTGCTCGCAATCGAGCCCGATATCGTGCAGCAGTGGGATTATAAGGACAGCGGCGGCGATCGCGGCATGGCGGCAAGCGCAGCTCCGGTCTGTGCATTCGACGATCAGGACCCGCAGGGCGGACAGGCGGTGGTCGCGGGGCGCGTCGCCTGGAATGCCGCGCCGGACTTCAGCCAGTTCGCGGCGGCGCGAGAGAAGGTGGGCGCCAAGCAGGCCAACGTCACCATCGCCCATCTCGATACCGGTTTCGATCCAGGCCATCAGACCATTCCCGCCGCGCTTCTTACAGCGCAGCAGCGCAATTTCGTCGACGACGGGACGGGTCCGAGCAACGCGACCGACCACGCTCCGGCCGGCACGCTGACCAGCAATCGCGGCCATGGAACAGGCACGCTCAGCCTGCTTGCCGGCAACAAGCTCGACGGCTCCTCGCCGCACTGGCCAGGCTTCAACGATTTCATCGGCGGCGCGCCACTGGCGAAAATCCTGCCGGTGCGCATCGCCGACTGGGTGGTGCGGCTGACCACCGGCACCATGGTGCAAGGCATCGACTATGCGCGCAAGCAGGGCGCGCAGGTGTTGTCGATGAGCATGGGCGGCCTCGCCTCGCAGGCTTTGGTCGACGCCGTCAATCTTGCCTACGACCACGGTGTGGTCATGGTCACGGCGGCCGGCAACAATTTCACCATCACGCCGCGCAGCATCGTCTATCCGGCGCGCTACAACCGGGTGCTTGCGGCCTGCGGCTTGATGGGCGACGGGCGCGCCTATGCCGGGCTCTCCTTCGGCACCATGCAGGGCAATTACGGGCCGCCGTCGAAGATGGATACGGCGCTCGGCGCCTACACGCCGAACGTGCCATGGGCCGAGATCGATTGTCGCAAGGTGGTCGACATGGACGGCAGCGGCACCTCCGCCGCCACCCCGCAGGTCGCGGCCGCGGCCGCTCTCTGGCTCGCCGAGCACTGGGACGTGGTGAAGAACTATCCTCAGCCCTGGATGCGTGTCGAAGCCGTACGCAAGGCCTTGTTCGCGAAGGCCCTGAAATCGACGGCCAAGATGAATGCGGCGGAGACGAAGGAGAAGATCGGGCAGGGCGTCTTGCGGGCCTTCGATGCGCTGGGCTTCCAGCCGCCGGCGGCGAGCAGCCTGACGAAGCTCGAGCCCGCCACCTACACGTGGAGCTGGCTGGACCTTTTGACCGGAGGGAATTCGTTGGCGGCGCAACCGCCGGCGACGCTTCGGCAGCGGATGATGTTTGCACTGGAACTTACGCAGATGGCGCAAACCACGGCGGCAGTCGACCAGGCGATCGCCGACCCGGATGGCGATCCTGGCAAGGTTTCGTCGGCGGCGCGCAACCGCTACCTGGAGGCGGCGCTCGACCAGGGCAATCCGTCGAAGCCGTTGAAGGCCTTTCTGGAAGAATGGCTGGACCGGCCAAGCGCCAGCGTAGCGGTTCCGGCGCCGGTCATGGGCCCGGCACCGGCCATCAGGCGCAAGCCGCGGCCGCTGCCGCCGCCGCAACGGCGCCTGCGCATCTACGCCCTCGATCCGTCGGTGGCGAAACGGCTCGATTCGGTTTCGGTCTACCAGGCGACGCTTTCGGTGCCGTGGGACGACGAGCCTGCGACGGAAAAGCCGCTGCTGCCCGGTCCGATCGGCGAATATCTCGAGGTGGTCGATGTCGACCCCGCGTCCGACCGCGTCTACGATCCGGTCGACCTCAACGACAAGGTGCTGCTGGCGCAGGACGGCCTGCCGCCTTCGGAGGGCAATCCGAAATTCCACCAGCAGATGGTCTACGCGGTGGCCATGACCACGATCGGGCATTTCGAGCGCGCTCTTGGCCGGCGGGCGTTGTGGGCGCCGCACTACGCCGAGGCTCCCGGCCGGGCCGGCGACATGACTGTGAAGGCACATTACGTGCCGCGCCTGCGCATCTATCCGCATGCGTTGCGTGCCGAGAATGCCTATTACAGCCCGGAAAAGAAGGCGCTGCTGTTTGGCTATTTCCCGGCGACCAGCAATCAGGGCGACGTCACCACGCCCGGAACGACCGTGTTCTCGTGCCTGTCCAGCGACATCGTCGCGCATGAGATGTCTCACGCTTTGCTCGACGGGCTGCACCGCCGCTTCCAAGAAGCATCCAACCCGGATGTGCCGGCCTTCCACGAGGCTTTCGCCGACATCGTCGCGCTGTTCCAGCATTTCACGCTGAAGGAACTGGTCGGCTTCGAGATCGGCAAGGCGAGGGGCGAATTGTCGGCCGCCTCGCTGCTTTCCGGTATTGCCAAGCAGTTCGGCGAAGGCAACGGCCGGGCCGGGCCGTTGCGCGAATATGGCGGCGCCGGCATGGCCGACCTCGACTACGACAAGACTTTCGAGGCGCATGACCGGGGCTCGATCCTGGTTTTCGCTGTCTACCAGGCCTTTCTTGCCATCGCCGACCGGCGGACCGACGACCTGATCCAGCTTGCCACCGGCGGCTCCGGCATCCTGCCGGCGGGCACCTTGCATCCGAGCCTGGTCGAGCGCCTCACCGACGAGGTTGCCAAGACCGCCACGCAGATGCTGACCATGTGCATCCGCGCGCTCGACTATTGCCCTTCCGTCGACATCACTTTCGGCGAATATCTGCGCGCCCTGATCACCGCCGACCGCGACGCTTACCCGGACGATCCGCTGCACTACCGCCTGGCCTTCCTGGAATCCTTCCGCAAATGGAAGCTGTTGCCGCGCGACGTTCGCACCATCTCGGAGGAGACGCTCGCCTGGAGCGCGCCGGAGGATCCGTCGCCGGTCTGGCTGAAGGGCCTGCTCGGCAAGATCGACCTCGGCTGGAACCAGAAATTGAAGCGGGCCGAGATCTTCGCGCTCAACGACAAGAACCGCTATGCGCTGTGGAAGGCGATGCACAAGGCCTTCGCCTCCGATCCGGACCTCTACAAGCAGTTCGGCCTGCTGCCCGACCTGCCGCGCTACAATGAGGACGGCACGGTCATGCACCCGCCGAAGAAAGGCGAGACGACCTTCGACATCTACAGCGTGCGCCCGACGCGCCGCGTTGAGCCGGACGGCTCGTTCCGCGTCGAAGTCGTGGCGGTCATCCAGCAGCGCATTCCGGTTGCGCTGGACGGCACGGCGAAGCCGCAAGGCATGGCCAAGGGCGATGGCTTCTTCTGGTTCCGCGGCGGCGCCACGATCATTATCGATCCGCGCGAGGGCTTTGAGGAAATCCGCTACTCCATCATCAAGAACACCGGCAGCACGGACCGGCAGAAGCGTCAGGCCGGGACGATGGCCGCCAGTTATCTGTCGCCGCTGAGAACGCTCTATTTCGGCGGCGAAGTGTCGGAACCCTTCGCCTTACTGCATGCCAGCGACGGAGATGACGACCATGTCTAGAAAACCGGCGGCAAGAACTAGGCCGGCAAAAGCGGCTCCCGCGGCGACGCCGGCAGCGGGCATCACCGTCAGGCATTACTGCCAGGGCATCGGCGACTGCCACTTGCTGACGTTCAAGAAGCCGGACGGCAAGCCGTTCCGCATTCTCATCGATTGCGGCATTCATGTCTCGATCAAGAGTGGCTCGGCGCTGGTCGCCGACATCGTCGCCGACCTCAAGAAGGAGACCGGCGGCAAGATCGATATACTCGTCGTCACGCACGAACACTGGGACCATGTCTCCGGCTTCCTGACCGCGAAGGACCTCTTCAAGGATTTCATCGTCCGCGATGTCTGGATGGCCTGGACCGAGAATCCTGCGGACGGCGAGGCGGTGGAGCTCGACAAGTTCAAGAGCCAGGCGATCGCCGCGCTGCAAGGCGTGGGCCGGAAGCTCGACGCAATGCAGGGGCTTAGCACCTACATGGCCGGCGTGCGCGACGGCTTGCAATCCGTGCTCGGCTTCCAGTTCGGCGCCGCCGGCGAGCGGGTGCGCTCGGCCCGCGACGCAGCGGCAAAGCTGTCGCAAAAACCGTCGCCGACCTATTTCGAGCCCGGCGGACCGCCGGTGACGATCGACGCATTGCCCAACCTGCGCGTTTATGTGCTCGGCCCGCCGCGCGACAAGGCGGCGCTTCGCCTGGAGGAAAAGGCGAGCGAGATGTTCCCGCTGGCCAGCGGTGGCCCGTACGCGCGGGCGCTGGCGAGCGGTCTCAAGATGAACGAGGCGGCCGATGCCGGTTACGTCGACGAGCTCAGTCCGTTCGAGCGCAATGTCGGCACGCCGCTCTCCGCGGCGCTCGCCGGCGACAAGGGCAGCGACCCGGCCATCGACATCGCCGCCTTTGTCCGCAAGCATTACTCCGGACCAGTCTCGGCCGCGGCATCCATGGAAGACCGCGACCAGTCCTGGCGGCGCATCGACGCCGACTGGATGGGGATCGCCGCCGACCTGGCCTTGCAGCTCGACCGCGGCGTCAACAACACCAGCCTGGTGCTGGCCTTCGAGTTCATCGACAGCGGCCGGGTGTTGCTGTTCCCCGGCGACGCCCAGATCGGCAACTGGCTAAGCTGGAAGGACCTGAAATGGCCGGTGGGGCAGGGCAACGTCACATCGGCCGATCTTCTGGCGCGCACCGTCTATCTCAAGGTCGCCCATCACGGCAGCCAGAACGCCACGCCGCAGAAACAGGGTTTCGATCTGCTGACGAGCTCGGACCTGTCGGCCTTCATCCCGACCAACAAGGTCGATGCGCTGAACGTGCACTGGGGCGAGATGCCCTATGACGGCATCCTGACCGCGCTCGAGACAAAGACCAAGGGCCGCGTCATCCGTGCCGATGATCCGTGGCTGGCGGACAAGAATGGAAAGCCGGTCTTTGCCGCGCCGTCCGGTTCGATCCAGGCGGTGCGCAGCGCGCCGCGCGATGCCGCGCGGGGACCGGGCGGGCTGTGGGTGGAAGTGGATCTGGTCTAGGACCACCGGAGCGCCGCCGCGCGGCAGGCGCCGATCAGTACGGCCTCAAGGCCGATTGCGAAAAATCGAAAACCGATTTATGGAGCACTCGGCTGAGTGAGGGCGGCCATTCAACACATTGCACAAGGTCGCCCCATGCCCGATGCATTCTCCCGCGTCATCGCCTTCCTTGCCGTGGTCACGGCCCTGCTGTTTGCCGGGCTGCATTTCCATCAAGGACATATCATCGCCACGCTCTATTTCATGACCGGCGCCATTCTGGTCACCGCCGTGACGCGCATGACTGTGAGGAAAGGGCTGATTTAGCACGCTGTGCGATCGACGTTTTGCGACCTTGGAAGATCGTCGGCAGATCGCCTTGACTTCGAGAGCCGGCCTCCCTTATATCGCGGCTCGCTTGGCCTTCGGGCAACGAGCGGGCGATTAGCTCAGCGGGAGAGCACACCCTTCACACGGGTGGGGTCGCAGGTTCAATCCCTGCATCGCCCACCATCCAACTTTCTGAAAAAGTTGGATGATCCCACGAGTTTCCATTAAATCCAGTTCGGTTCTTAGCCGCTCAGCGTGCCGCCGCGATCAACCGCTCGGCCAGTTGCAGCGTCAGCGTGTCGAAATGCGAGATCACCAGAGTTGGCTCGAATTCGCGCACATGGCGGTCGGTATAGCCAAAATCGACCGCGACCACTGGAATGCCGGCTGCCTTGGCGGTGTCGATGTCGGTCTGCGAATCGCCGATCATCAAGGCGTTCTCCGCATCGCCGCCGGCCAGCCGGATCGTCTCGGTGAGATGGCGCGGATCGGGTTTGCGGAAAGCAAAAGTGTCCTGGCCGCAGATCGCGGCAAAATAGTTCGACAGGCCCAGCGCGCCGATCAGCGTCGCGGAATTGGCTTCGTATTTGTTGGTGCAGACCGCCATCAGATAGCCGGCGGCCTGGAAACGGTCGAGCGCGGCGACGACGCCGGGGTAGGGGCGCGATTTGCCGGGAATGTTCAACGTGTAATGGTCGAGGAACAGCTTCAGCAGCCGGTCGTGCTCTTCGGCCACCAGCGCCTTGTTTTGCGCGGCATGCGCGCGTTCGATCATGACGCGGCCGCCATGGCCGACGAAGCGTCTGAAGCCGGCTTCGTCGACAGCGGCGAGGTCGCTCGCCGCCAGGCTGTGGTTGAGGCTGTCGAGCAGGTCCGGCGCCGTATCGACCAGCGTTCCGTCGAGGTCGAAGACGATGATCGGGCGGGTCATGGGCGGGTCCTGCGGCAATTGCGATGCCGCAGCCGATACAGGCTGGCCCAAGTTCAAGCAAGAAGCCTCTATCGGTCCACAGAGCCTTTGAGGGCGAGCCTTTGACGGGGCAGGCAAAAATGCTAGGAGGCGCGCGAAACCGGCGAAATCGGGGCTCCCCATGGATGCAAGGCAGTTGAAGGTCGAGGCCGCGCGGGCAGCGCTCGCCCATGTCGGCAGCGGCATGCGGCTCGGCATCGGCACCGGCACCACGGCGGAAGAATTCGTGCGGCTGCTGGCCGAGAAGGTTGCGACTGGCCTCCAGGTCATTGGCGTGCCGACTTCCGAGCGCACCGCAGCGCTCTGCCGCGAGCTCGGCGTGCCGCTGTCTACACTGGAAGAAACGCCCGAGCTCGACCTCACCGTCGACGGCGCCGACGAGGTCGACCCGGAGCTGACCCTGATCAAGGGCGGCGGCGGCGCACTGCTGCGCGAGAAGATCGTCGCGGCGGCGTCCGAGCGCATGATCGTCATCGCCGATAGATCCAAGGTTGTCGAAACCCTCGGCCGGTTCCCGCTGCCGATCGAGGTCAACAAATTCGGCCTGCGCGCCACCGAGATCGCGGTACGCGCCGCCGCGGCAGGGCTCGGCCTTTCCGGCCCGGTTACATTGAGGATGACGGGAAGCCAGCCATTTGTTACAGACGGCGGCCACTTTATCCTCGATGCATCTTTTGGCCGCATTCCGGATACAAGAGCGCTGTCGAATGCTCTCTTCGCCATTCCAGGCGTTGTCGAGCACGGTCTATTCATCGGGCTGGCGTCAACGGCCATCATCGCCGGCGGCGACGGTATCGAAACCGTCCATGCAGCCTGAAACCAGGGAGTTCTACCGACTATGATTTTGCCTAAACGAGTTCGCCGCTTTTCGACGCTTCTGGCGGCCTCGGCCGTCCTTGCGCTGTCGTCACCGGTGTTTGCGCAGGACATCAGCGAATCGCATCTGAAGGCCGCTCGCGCGGCTGTCGCGGCGATCCATGCCACGGACTCGTTCGACAACATCCTGCCGCAGGCGGCCGGAGCGCTGGAGTCGCAGCTCATCCAGAAAAACCCCGACATGCAGGAACTGATCGGCAAGACCGTGACCGAGAAGGCGCTTGGCATGGCCTCGCGGCGCGCCGACTTGGAAAAGGAGGCGGCCATGGCCTATGCCAAGGTGTTCTCCGAGAAGGACCTCAACGATATCGCCGCCTTCTACAGCTCCGAGGCCGGCAAGAAGCTGCTGGATAGCGGCCCTGCGGTGACGCGCGACCTCGTCAAGGCTGCCGACATCTGGCAAAATGGCGTTGCCCGCGATCTCGCCCAGCAGGTCGGCGAGACGCTTGCGGCCGCCGCCAAGGCAGCGGCGCCGGCAGCGCCGGCTCCGGCCGCCGCCGCACCCGCCGATGGTTCCGCTCCGGCAGACAATTCGGCTCCGGCTGACGATTCGCAGAACTGATCGTGTCGATCCGCCGACTGCGGCTGGACCACAAAGCCCGGGTTTGCCCGGGCTTTTCTTTTGCCGCTTGGCAGCCTACCTCTGACCTCCGTCTTTCTCATCCGCAGGAGCCCAAGCGATGGCCGCTTATGACTATGATCTGTTCGTCATCGGCGGCGGCTCCGGCGGGGTAAGGGCGGCCCGGGTGGCGGCGGCTCTCGGCAAGCGCGTGGCCATCGCTGAGGAATACCGCTTCGGCGGCACCTGCGTCATTCGCGGCTGCGTGCCGAAGAAGCTCTATGTCTATGCTTCGCAATTTCCCGAACATTTCGCCGATGCCGCCGGCTATGGCTGGACGGTGCCCGAGGCGAGCTTCGACTGGCCGACACTGGTCGCCAACAAGGACAAGGAGATCGCGCGGCTCGAAGCGATCTACAAGAAGAATGTAGAAGGCTCCGGCGGCGAGACCTTCCATTCACGCGCAGTGCTCGTCGACACGCACAGCATCTATCTGGTTGCCGAGGACCGCACGGTCAGCGCCGACCAGATCCTGATCGCCACCGGCGGGCGTCCGGCACCGCATCCGGCGCTGCCGGGCCATGAATATTGCATCTTCTCCAACGAGGCCTTCGATCTCAAGGAGCTGCCGAAGGCGATCATGATCGAGGGCGGCGGCTACATCGCCGTCGAATTCGCCAATATTTTCCACGGCCTGGGCGTCGACACCACGCTGGTCTATCGCGGCCAGGAGATTCTAAGCCGCTTCGACATGGATCTGCGCCGCTCGCTGCACGAGACCATGGAGAGGAAAGGCATCAGGATTCTTTGCCACGCGGTTTCGGAATCGGTGCGCAAGACACCGGCGGGCAAGCTGGACGCGCAGCTCACCACTGGCGAGACACTGACGGTCGACCAGATGATGCTGGCGATCGGGCGTCTCCCCAATACCGAGAATATGGGCCTGGAAGGCGTCGGCGTCGAACTCAGCAAGACGGGCGCGATCGTCGTGGACAAATATTCGCGCACCAATGTCGACAACATCTGGGCGATCGGCGACGTCACGCATCGCGTGCAACTGACGCCGGTGGCGATCCACGAGGCGATGTGCTTCGTCGAGACGGCCTTCAAGGACAACCCGACAGCTCCGGACCACGACACCATTCCGACGGCGGTATTCTCGCAGCCGGAGATCGGCACCGTCGGCCTCTCGGAAGACGACGCGATCGAGCGTTATCCGGATGTCGAGGTCTACCGCGCATCCTTCCGTCCGATGCGCCATACGCTGTCCGGCCGCGACGAGAAGATGCTGATCAAGCTGGTGGTCGACGGCGCATCCAGGAAGGTGATCGGCGCCCATATTCTAGGCCCCGATGCCGGCGAGATGGCGCAGCTTCTCGGCATTCCGCTGAAGGCTGGCCTGACCAAGGACGATTTCGACCGCACCATGGCCGTGCATCCGACCGCGGCCGAGGAGCTGGTAACGATGTACAAGCCGACCTATCGCGTGAAGAACGGCGAACGGGTCTGACCGGATCGTGGGATGCGACGGCCGCCGGCGATGCCGGTGGCCGTCGAGATGTTCCTACAGAAGCGTGCCACGCAGGATCATAAGCGCCACCGAGAAGTAGATGACCAGCCCGGTGACATCGACCAGCGTGGCGACGAACGGCGCCGAGGCGCTCGCCGGGTCGAAGCCGATGCGCTTCAGCGCGAAGGGCAGCATCGATCCCGACAGCGAGCCGAAGGTGACGATGCCGACCAGCGCCGCGCCTACCGTCGCCGCGATCAGCATCCAGTGCGGGCCGTAGTCGTAGAAGCCGAAATACTGCCAGAGCGCGATGCGGCAGATGCCGACGGTGCCGAGGATCGAGCCGAGCACCAGACCGGTCGGCAGCTCGCGCAGCGCCACCCGCCACCAGTCGCGCAGCCCGATCTCGCGCAGCGCCAGCGCGCGGATGACGAGCGAGGTCGCCTGCGAGCCGGAGTTGCCGCCGGAGCTCATGATCAGCGGGATGAACAGCGTCAGCACGATCGCCTTCTCCAGCTCGCCCTCGTAGCTCTGCATGGCGTTGGCCGTCAGCATCTCGCTGAGGAACAGCGCGCAAAGCCAGCCGGCCCGCTTCTGGATCATGGCGAGGAAGCTCATCTTCATATAGGGCTCGTCCAGCGCCTCCATGCCGCCGAAGCGGTGCACGTCCTCGGTCGTCTCCTCGATCATCGTGTCGATGATGTCGTCGATGGTGACGATGCCGAGGAGCTTGCCGTGGTCGACGACAGGCAAGGCGAGCAGGTCGTATTTGGAGATTGTCTGCGCCAGGGTCTCGCGATCGGTGAGCGGCGTCACCGCCACCGGCATGCGATCGGGCGCCACCGACAGGATCGAATCCTCCGGATTGCCGGTGATCAGCCGGCGCAATCCGGTCGCCCGCAGCAAAAGATGCGTCTCCGGGTCGACGATGTAGATGGCGTAGATGGTCTCGCGGCTACGCTCGACCTTTCGGATATGGTCGAGCGTGCGCCCGACGGTCCAGTCCGAGGGCACGCTGACGAATTCGGTCGTCATGATCGAGGCGGCGCTGCCTTCCGGATATCCCAGGATGGACAGCAGCGTCGCGCGCAGCGGCGGCGCCAAGGCGCCGAGCAGCTCCGAGCGGGCCGGCTCGTCCAGCTCGCGCAGGATGTCGGCGGCGCGATCGACCGACATGGCGGTCAGGAGCTTGCTCGCCTTCGGGCGCGGCAGGGCCTCGGCAAGCTCAGGTGCTGCTTCGAGTTCGGGCTGGTCGAAGATGTCGACCAGCCGCTCGAACGGCACGGCGCAGAGAAGCTCGATGGCCGTCTCGCGGGATTCATGGTTGAGGGCTTCAACGACGTCGGCGACGTGATCGTTGGCAAGAACACGGGCGACGGCGACGGCTTCGTCGTCCAGTACGGGTGCGAATTCGTTCATGGCTCACTCCTTGCCGTCCGGCAGGACGTGAGCCGTCAGGTCACGTCAGGGCGGACGGCGGTTGCGTTCGACTGTGACTGTCGCCAGGCATGGCGGGCTGACCTTTCTGCTCGCGGGGTTCGCGTTTGAATGCTGCGAGCGGGCGCAACATAGGAGCGGTTTTTACCGAGTCAATCGCGAACGGCGCCGAAAAGGGATGCGGGCAGGCCGGATCGCGAGACTGTGATCGAAGACAGCCCAAGCCGGGCTACGGTCGCCGGTCAAGGGCTTGGCAGGACTGCTATTTCTGCTTCAGCCGGCGGAAGCGCAGCCACTTGTCCTCGACCGGCCGAGGCTGGGCCAGAATGGTGGTGAGCTCGCGCGGCAGGCTGGGCGCAAGCGGCTTCTTGGTGGCAACGCCGTCGGCGATCGAAACCACGCTGTGGTAGAACTCCTCGCCGGACAGCGAGCGCGGCGCCACCGCCTCGTGCATGACGCTGATGACGGTGACGTTCGGGCAATTGTCCTTGATTGCCTGGTGGAAGGCGATCTTGCCTTCGGGGTCGAGCGCACCGGTCGCCTCGTCGAGGAACAGAAGTCCCGGCTGCTGCAGGATGATGCGCGCGACCACCAGCTTCTGCTTCTGGCCGCCCGAAAGCACCTGATCCCAGATCTTGCCCTCGCGGCTTTCGTCGGCCAGTTGCCCGATGAAGTCGCCGAGGCCGGCCTTGTGCAGGGCCGCGGCAACCTGCGTGTCGCTATGGTCGTTCTCGGAACCCGGCAGGCAGACGAGCTGCTTCAGCGAGACCTGCTGCAGCTTGACCTCCTGAGCAGCGTAGAAGCTCGTCACGCCCTCCGGGAAGACGATGGTGCCGCGGCCATATGGCCACAGGCCGTTGATCGCCTTGATCAGCGAAGTCTTGCCGCAGCCGGATTCGCCCTTGAGGAAGGTCCATTCGCCGCGGCGGAAGCGCAGATTTGCGGCGCTGAGGAAAGGCGTCGCGTCCTCACCCTGATGCGCCAGCTCGAGCCTCTGGATGGTCAGGCCGAACACCGGGTTCTGGGTGGCGTAGCCGAAGTCGGAGCGGCCGGTCTGCTGATAGAATTCGCGCGGGTGCTGGACGTTCTCGATGGCGTCGGCGAGTTCGGTGACGCGCTGGCTGTTGGCTCTCAGCGTCGCGATCGCCGGCATCACATGGATGAACCACGAGCACTGGCTGATCAACTGGGCGACCATTTCGGAACCGGTGATGTAGCCTTTGTAGTCGAGACGGTTATGGATGAACGACACCAGGCCTGGTGAATAGGCAACAATACGGGCGCCGACGAAATTGTAGATCAGCTCGAACGACGTGTAGCTCGTGTTGACGATATTGAGTCGCCCCCACGTCTTGTCGATGTCGACATAGAGCCTGTCATGCATCGACTTTTGCACGCCCTCGCCATGCGAGGCGGCGACGTGGAAGCTGCGGCGCAGGAATGTCGTCAGTTCGCTGCGGTAGCTGCCCTCGGCCTGCTGCATGCGCACATTGAGCCGCTCGAGCAGCCGCCCGAGCTTGACGGCGATCCAGGTGTTCAGCGGCACGTAGATGGCGACGGCGAGGAAAGCCAGCACCGCGGTGCCGTAGCCGCCGAGGAATTCCAGGCCCTTGACCTCGACCGAGGACCCGATCAGGTTTTCGCCGATGAAATAGAGTGAAGTCGCGACACCCAGCACGCCCATGGCAAGCCCGATGGCGCCGCCGGTCATGTCCTTGATCGATTCCTGGATGCGCTGGTCGATGTTGTCCGGAGCGACGATGCCGCCGGCCGCCGAGCCGTGCTGCGCATGAAAATGGGTATGGTTGCCGTCGAGCAGCGCCTGGTTGAACTGGCTGTTCAGCCAGCCCCGCCATTTGCGGTGCAAGGTCGTTGAAACGAGATTGCGCACGCCGGTGAAGCCGGCATCCTTCAGCACGACCAGCAGCACCAATACGCCGGCATTGGTCAGAATGGTCTGCAACGGGTGGGTGTTGGCGGCGTCATGGAGGAAGGCGATCGAATTGCCCAGCTCGCCCAATGCCAAGGCGAACCAGACGCCAGCCTTGCTGGACAACGCCGTCAGCAGCGCGATAACGAATGTGAGGGTCCAGGCTTCCTTCCACCGGTCGGAGAACCAGTAGGCTCGCATCAGCCCCCAGAATGTGCGCATCGACGATACCGGCGTCAGTGACGAGGTCTTCGCCTCGTTGGATGTTTGCTCCGGTACTGTTCGTTGCGGTCTACCGACCCCAGTCACGATCCCGCCCAAACCTTTCTTAGTTTTGTTACACAGGGTAACACCAATTGATCATTTTCCATTAATTTTCTGCCGGCGAATGTGAACAGAGTTACCCGCCGTGGCATGAGGGCAACAGAAAGGCTGCGCCGGGAGATCGCCACTCGCGGCGATTTCATCTTTTATTTCAGTTCGTTAGAGCTGTTTTCGCCAGCCGCCGGCAACCTTCCCTTAGGGAAGTGGAAAACACGGGTTTGTGAATGAAAAAGAGGTGTCGGCAGGCCGCGATGGCTACTGGCGGTGACCGGAAAGACCGAAAATTTGCCGCCCGTGAGCTACTCAGGGTTTACCCGATTCGTCTTTTTCCGGAGGCGCTGAAATGGCCGGAAATGGTCTTGCTGGCAGCTCGTATCTGTCGATGGCGATCTCGCCGCTGCCGAAACGGACATGGCCGACCAAGAATACCGGCGATCAGGGCTGTTGCGGCGATCTGACCAAGCTTGGCTACGGCAACAGCTTCTTCCTGAGCAAAGCCAAGGCGACCGCGAAATAGCGGCACAATTTTCAGGAAAGCGCGCGGCGGTCAGGTCGGCGGCTACGGATCGCACTGACGGAACATTCAGTTCGCGGTTTCGAGCTCGCCGCGCGCCTTGGCCTGGGCCACCTGGCGGATGGCGTCGGCAAGCGTGTCGGCATCCTGCGCGCCCATCACGGCATATTTGCCTTCAAGCAGGAAGCAGGGCACGCCGGTGATGCCCATGCGCGAAGCGGTGGCGATCTCGTTGCGGACGGCCTCAACGTCGGCGTCGGTCGGCAGCAGCGTCTCGACCACCGA
>NZ_VFWS01000150.1:0-11091 GCF_006443065.1 Mesorhizobium sp. B1-1-5
GCCGCGACCTTCAGCGACACGATCTTGTCGGGATCCTGCACCGGCTCGCCGCGCTTGATCTTGTCGACATTCTCCATGCCTTCGATGACCTGTCCCCAAACCGTGTACTGGCGGTTGAGGAAGGCCGCGTCGTCGAAGCAGATGAAGAACTGCGAGTTCGCCGAATTCGGGTTCTGGGCTCTGGCCATCGAGCAGGCGCCGCGACCGTGATTGGCGTTGGAGAATTCGGCCTTGAGGTCCGGCTTGTCGGAGCCGCCCATGCCCGCGCGCGACGGCGCATAAGTGGGCTTGCTCGAATTGCCGAACTTGACGTCGCCGGTCTGCGCCATGAAGCCGTCGATGACGCGGTGGAACACCACGCCGTCATAGGCGCCTTCGCGCGCCAGCTCCTTGATGCGGGCGACGTGCCCGGGCGCCAATTCAGGATACATTTCGATAACGACCGGGCCCTTGGTGGTTTCCATGATGAGCGCGTTCTCGCGGTCCTTGATCTCAGCCATGTCGGAAAATCCTTTGAAAATTGAGGGAGTTACTTACTGTCAGCGGCGATGCGAACCTTGATCATGCGGTCGGGGTCGGTGACCGTGCCGTTGTCCGCCTCGTCGCCCTTCTTGATCTTGTCGACGAGATCCATGCCGCCGACCACCTTGCCGACGATGGTGTACTGGCCGTCGAGGTTCGGCGCCGGCGCGAACATGATGAAAAATTGCGAGTTGGCCGAGTTCGGGTCCTGCGAGCGGGCCATGCCGACCACGCCGCGCGCGAACTGCTCGCTCTGCGAAAACTCGGCCGGCAGGTCGGGAAGATCGGAGCCGCCGGTGCCGACGGCTTCGGGGTTGAAGCCCTTCTTCATGTTGCCGAATTTGACGTCGCCCGTCTGCGCCATGAAGCCGTCGATGACGCGGTGGAAGGCGACGTTGTCGTAGGCGCCGTCGCGCACCAGCTTCTTGATCTGCGCGACATGCTTGGGCGCCAGATCGGGACGCAGCGCGATGGTCACGTCGCCGTCCTTGAGGGTGATGATCATGGTGTTTTCCTTGTCGGCGGCGACGGCGGGCAAGGACGCCGCGAAAAGGCCGGCAAGCACGACAAGGAACGAAGCGAGCTTCTGCAGCTGCATGGGTATCTCCGGGAAAACCTATTTGGTGAACTTGGCGGCGAGCGCGCCGGCAACGGCCGTAGGCACGAATGGGCGGATATCGCCGCCCATCGACGCAATCTGGCGCACAAGTGTGGCGGTAATGGTGCGCACCGAAGGGCTGGCGGGCAGAAAAACCGTCTGCAATTCCGGCGCCATCGTCTCGTTCATGCCGGCCATCTGCATTTCGTAATCGAGGTCGGTGCCGTCGCGCAGCCCCCGGATCATAATCGAGGCGCCGTGCTTGCGGGCCGCGTCGATGACCAGCCCGTCGAAGGAGACGACCTTGATACGATCGCTGTCGCGGCCGAATTCGGCCTTGGTTGCGGCCTCGATCAGCTCAACGCGTTCCTCGAAGGAAAACAACGGCTTCTTGCC
Organism: Mesorhizobium sp. B1-1-5; assembly: GCF_006443065.1. Lineage (NCBI taxonomy): Bacteria > Pseudomonadati > Pseudomonadota > Alphaproteobacteria > Hyphomicrobiales > Phyllobacteriaceae > Mesorhizobium > Mesorhizobium sp. B1-1-5. Next base: position 1,517 of record NZ_VFWS01000150.1, read on the forward strand.
CGGATGAATGCCGATCGCCGCGTAGACGATGTCGGCCACTGCCAGCGACGCTTTCAGCACATCGAGATGGCCATTGGTCAGCGGGTCGAAAGAGCCGGCGTAAAGGGCGGTGCGTTCGGTCATGGCAGGCTTCTAGCGAGCCTCTCGAACAAAGGCAAATCTCATTAATTGCCTAGGGCAATTCCAGGAAAAGTGTGAGCGGTTTTCCGTTCGGAATTGCGCCAAAACGAGGAGGCAGAGCGGTTCGCCGTTTCCGTGAAACGGTGAAACGCTCTGCCCGTGAACCTTTTCGCGCCGATGAACGACAGATGAACGCGGCAATCACGAATGTTTCACTCAGCGTTCACTAGGTTGCCGCTTCAAGGGATGAAACCAAATCCCCATGTCATCGTTGTAAGCCCAGGAGAACACGCAAATGCTGATCTACATGCTTGCCACTGCAATGACCATCGTGATGCTGATCGCGACTGCATTCGGGTTGCATCAGGAAGCAGCGCGGGTGCGCGTCAAGGCCAATACCAAGCGGCTCGATGGTTTCGCCCATCGCAACGTCTACCGTCGCCACTGATCATGATTGCACCGGCCCGGAGAGGCCGGTGAAGCTTGAACTTATTCGCCTTCGCCCATGTCGTCGGTGCCGGTCTCGCCTGAAGCCACTTCTTCGGCCTCTTCGTCCGACTGCGGTTCCGAAATCCGCTCCACCGATACAACCTTCTCGCCTTCGGCCGTGTTGAAGATCGTCACGCCCTTGGTGGCCCGGCTGGCGAAGCGTATGCCGTTGACCGGCACGCGGATGACCGTACCGCCGTCCGAAACCAGCATGATCTGATCGTCATTGCCGACTGGGAAAGTCGCGACCAGCCGGCCAATCTCGGCTACCTTCGACACATCGGTGGCGCGGATACCTTTACCGCCGCGGCCCGTCAGCCGGAAATCGTAGGACGACGAGCGCTTGCCGTAGCCATATTCGGTCACCGTGAGTACAAGCTTCTCATGCGCCTTGAGGAACTCGTAGCGCTCCTCGGAAAGCTCGGCTTCCTCGCCGATTTCCTCATTGGTGAGCGCGATCTCCTCTTCCTCGCCGGCTCCGCCGGCGGCAAACCTGCGCTCCGCCGCGGCGCGCTTCAGATAGGCCGCGCGCTCTGCGGGCGACGCATCGACGTTCTCGATGATGGACATCGAGATGATGCGGTCGGTCTCGGCCATGGTTATGCCGCGCACGCCGACGGAATTGCGGCTCTGGAACACACGCACATCGGAGACCCGGAAACGGATGCACTGGCCGGAATTCGCGGTCAGAAGCACATCGTCATTGTCGGTGCAGGTCTCGACGCCGAGGATCTCGTCGCCCTCTTCCTCCAGCTTCATGGCGATCTTGCCGTTGCGGTTGACCTGGACGAAGTCGGACAGCTTGTTGCGGCGCACGGTGCCGCGCGTGGTCGCGAACATCACATCGAGCTCGCCCCAGCTGGTTTCGTCCTCCGGCAGCGGCATGATCGTCGTGATGCGCTCGCCCTGCTCGAGCGGCAGCATGTTGATCAGCGCCTTGCCGCGCGATTGCGGGTTGCCGATCGGCAGCCGCCAGACCTTTTCCTTGTAGACGATGCCGCGCGATGAGAAGAACAGCACCGGCGTGTGCGTGTTGGCGACGAACAGGCGGGTGACGAAATCCTCCTCCTTGGTCGACATGCCGGAGCGGCCCTTGCCGCCGCGGCGCTGCGCCCGGTAGAGCGAAAGCGGCACGCGCTTGATGTAGCCGGAATGGCTGACGGTCACGACCATGTCCTCGCGCTGGATCAGGTCCTCGTCTTCCATATCCGAACCGCCGTCGGTCAGCTCGGTGCGGCGCGGTGTGCCGAATTCGTCGCGGACCGCGATCAGCTCGTCCTTGACGATCAGCTGGATACGCGCGCGCGATGACAAAATATCAAGGAAATCGACGATTTCAGCGCCGATCTGGTTCAATTCGTCGGCGATCTCGTCGCGGCCGAGGGCGGTCAGGCGCTGCAGGCGCAGGTCAAGAATGGCGCGCGCCTGTTCCTCGGACAGATTATAGGTGCCGTCTTCGTTGATGCGATGGCGCGGATCGTCGATCAGCTGGATCAGCGGAGCGACATCGTGTGACGGCCAGCGCCGCTCCATCAACTGCTCGCGCGCCGTCTGCGGATCCGGCGCGGTGCGGATCAGCTTGATCACCTCGTCGATATTGGCGACCGCAATCGCCAGACCGACCAACACATGCGCCCGCTCGCGCGCCTTGCGCAGCAGATATTTCGTGCGGCGGCTGACGACTTCCTCGCGGAAGCCGACAAAGGCCTTCAGCATGTCGATCAGCGTCAGCACTTCCGGCTTGCCGCCGTTGAGCGCCACCATATTGGCGCCGAACGAGGTTTGCAGCGGCGTGAAACGGTAGAGCTGGTTGAGGACAACGTCGGCTACGGCGTCGCGCTTCAACTCCACGACGACGCGGTAGCCCTGGCGGTCGCTCTCGTCGCGGATGTCGGAAATGCCCTCGATGCGCTTGTCGCGGACCAGCTCGGCCATCTTCTCGATCATCGAGGCCTTGTTCACCTGATAGGGAATCTCGGTGACGATGATGGATTCGCGGTCATTGCCGCGCTGCTCGATCTCGACGCGGCCGCGCATGACGATCGAGCCGCGGCCCGTCGAATAGGCATTGTAGATGCCCGAACGGCCAAGCACGATGCCGCCGGTCGGGAAATCCGGACCGGGCACGATCTCCATCAGCGCCGTCAGGTCGACCGCCGGATTGTCGATGAGAGCGATGGCGCCGTTGCAGACCTCGACGAGATTATGCGGTGGAATGTTGGTGGCCATGCCGACGGCGATACCGCCGGAGCCGTTGACCAGAAGGTTCGGGAAACGGGCCGGCAGTACCTTGGGCTCGCTTCCGGACGCGTCGTAAGTATCCTGGAAATCGACGGTTTCCTTGTCGATGTCCTCCAAGAGCTCATGCGCGACCTTGGTGAGCCTGGATTCCGTGTAGCGCATCGCCGCCGGCGGATCGCCGTCGATCGAGCCGAAATTGCCCTGACCGTCGATCAGCGGCACGCGCAGCGACCAGTCTTGCGCCATGCGCACCAGCGCGTCATAGATCGATGCATCGCCATGCGGATGGTATTTACCCATCACGTCGGCGACCGGACGGGCCGATTTCACATATTTGCGGTTCCAGTGGTAGCCGCTCTCATGCGAGGCATAGAGGATGCGGCGATGCACCGGCTTCAGGCCGTCCCGCACGTCGGGCAGCGCACGGCTGACGATCACGCTCATGGCGTAATCGAGATAGGAGCGCTGCATCTCCTCGATGATCGAAATCGGCTCGATGCCGGTGGGGCCGCCGTCCGGCCCGCGCGGTGTCTTCTGGTCGGTCAAATCAGGTCACAATCCAGTCGGGAATCACTCACCGCTTATATAGGAAGCCTCGCCGAAACTCCAATGTCGGCCGGACTTTTCAAGAGACAATTTTAATGGCAATTTCAAATGGATATCGCTGATTGCGACGATATGGCCAAGGTCGATTTCGCTGCGGCCGGCGTCAGCGCCCTCTGGTCCGTCTGGCGCGATAGGCGCCGGGAGCTTGTCCCATCTCGCGCCGGAACCGGCGGTTGAAGGTCGACAGATCGTTAAAGCCGGCATCGAAGGCGATCGTCGAGATCGCCGCGCCCGAGCTGCGCAGACGCACCGCGGCGCGGTGCAGCCTCGTCCTCAGCAGGAACTGATAGGGCGTCATGCCGGCAACCTGCCGGAACGTGCGCAGGAAGTGAAACGGGCTTGTCGCCGTGCCGGCGGCGAGCTTGGTAAGCGACAATGGTCGATCGGCGTTGAGCTCGATCAGCCGCACCGCCTCGGCAACGCGTTTCTGGTCGCGGCGGCTGGGCGCCCGGCCAGGTGTGGAAGTGTCGGCCGCAGCCGTGGCGACCGCCCCGGCCATGCGCAGGCCGAGTTCCTCGAATGCCTCGCCGTCGCCCGCTTCCCGTGCCGCTTCCGCCTCGGCCAGCAGAGGCGCCAGCGCCGGCAAGGGCGGCAGGCGCGGATGCGTAAAGCCGAGCCGTTTCACATCCGGCAGGTCGGCCAGGACGCGCTCCAGATAGGCCGGCGAAAAATGGAAGGAGAGGCAGCGGTCGCCGGCGCCGTGCTCATGCCCGCATTCATAGCAGGCGCCGGGATTGCCGAGCAGGATGGCGCCCGGCGCCAGCATCGCCGTCCCCTGGCGCGTGCGGTAGCGGAACGCGCCCCTGGTCACGGCGGCGACGCAAAAGCTGCAATGCTCTTCCTCGAATGGCTTGTCGCCGGCGACGGCCGTGCACACCACGTCGGACACCTGCCAGCCATGTCCGGAAGCCAGAGTCTTCTGCGCGGTCGCCATGGCTGAAAGATAGCAATTTTTCCCAAGCGCAGAACCCTGCCATACCGCTACTACTGGCCCTCTCCTGACAAACGAGGCAGCAACAATGACCGATCCCTTTGCCGAGGCCCTGCACAGCGACGGTCCAAAACTGGACCTTGCCGAAAAGCTGAAACTCTATGGCCGCTTCATCGGCGCATGGACGTTCGATGCCACACGCATTCTCAAGGATGGCACAAGGCTCACGGGTCGCGGCGAAGTGCATTTCGGCTGGGTTCTCGAAGGCCGCGCCGTGCAGGACGTCTGGATCTTGCCCGCGCGGAACACCGGGGCCCAGACTTCGCTCGGAGCATGGACCTTCTACGGCACCACATTGCGTGTCTACGATCCGGGCGCCGACGCCTGGCACATCTTCTGGAGCGACCCGCGCAACCAGTATTACAGCCGCCAACTCGGCCGCGCCGAGGACGGCACGATCGTCCAGGTCGGTGCCGACGGCACCGGCGCGTCTGTGCGCTGGAGCTTTTCACGCATTACCGAAAACTCGTTTCGCTGGCTCGGCGAGCGCTCGCGTGATGGCGGCGCGACCTGGCGCATGGAGGTCGAGTTTCTGGCTCGCCGCCTAAATGAACCTCGATAGCGATCGAAAAGCCGCAAGGAATTGAAAGTAGCGATCCTTCGCGCCTGCTTTCACAGCTTCGCACACCATTTCCTTCCGCTTTCCAGCGCCCGGGCTTTGCTCTACCAATTGCGGAGACTGGGCTTCGCCCGGCGGGAGGGGACCAGCGATGCCGAGTTTCGACAGCCTGTTCAACGCCTTCGTCACCATCCTGGTGACCATCGACCCGCCGGGACTGGCGCCGCTGTTCCTTGCCGTGACGCGCGGCATGAACCGTGACGAGCGCCAGCAGGTTTCGGTCCGCGCCTCGGTGATCGGCTTCCTGGTCATGGCGTTGTTTGCGATTGCCGGCGCCTCGATCCTGTCGGTGTTCGGCATAACGCTGCCGGCCTTCCGCGTCGCCGGCGGCTTCCTCTTGTTCTTCATCGCCTTCGAAATGGTGTTCGAACGCCGACAGGACCGCAAGGAGAAGATCGGCGACGTCGCCATCACCAAGGACATGATTCACAACATCGCCGCCTTCCCGCTGGCAATCCCGCTGATCGCCGGTCCGGGCGCCATCTCGGCAACCGTGCTGCTGTCGGGCTCCTTCCAGGGTTTTGGCGCACAGGCGGCGCTGGTCGGCATCATAGCGATCTGCCTGGTGATCACCTTTCTGGTTTTCGTGCTGTCCGAGCGCATCGACCGCATCCTCGGCCAGACCGGCCGATCGATCCTGACCCGTCTGCTCGGCGTCATTCTCGCGGCGCTTGCCGTGCAGTTCGTGGCGGACGGCATCAAAGCGCTGATGGCCGCTTGAACAGTATCCTACTGCCTACTGCCTACTGCCTACTGCCTACTGCCTACTGCCTACTGCCTACTGCCTACTGCCTACTGCCTACTGCCTACTGCCTACTGCCTTACTTCGCCGCCGTCTCGACCACCTCGAAATCGTGCGTGATGGTCGCCGTCTTGGCCATCATGGCTGAAGCCGAGCAGTATTTTTCGATCGACAGATCGATCGCGCGTTTCACCTTGTCGTGCGACAAGGCTCTGCCCTTGACGATGAAATGCATGTGGATGCGGGTGAACACTTTTGGATCGGCTTCGGCCCGGTCGGCGTCGAGCTCGACCACGCAATCCTCGACCGCCTCGCGGCCCTTCTCGAGGATGTGCACGACATCATAGGCGGAGCAGCCGCCGGTGCCGATCAGCACCAGTTCCATCGGGCTCGGTCCCGGCGTTTTGCCTTCCGGCCCGTGCGCAGTGCCCAGCACGACCTTGTGGCCGCTGCCGGACTCGCCGACGAAGGTGCGTTCCTCGACCCATTTGACGCGTGCTTTCACGTTGATCTTCCTTGAAAAATTCCCGTCCGCGCCAAGGCGTGTTGAGGTTCAGGTCAGGCCGCGCCTTAAAGTACGTGAGCACCGGAAGCGCAGGAAGCCGGCATTTGCAGGCCGGCCTCACCTGAATATCAACACGCCTTACTGGCCGAACACAACGGCGTGCATGATCCGGCCGGGCAGCAGCGTGAAGATGCCGGCGCCGACCAGCGCGAACAGATAGAGCTTGATCATGGCGCCGCGATGCGCGGTTACCTTATGCGTGTGCGCATACCAGGTCGCCAGCGGCACGGTGACCAGCACCAGGATCGACAACAGATGGATCGGGCTGAACGGACCGACAAGCCGGATCTGCTGGATCCAGAAGCTCGATATGGCGATGACCAGCATCAACGCCACCCAGGTGTAGCCCAGCACACGATGACGCACAGTACCTTTCGGCAGCGCCAGCTGGGCGCCGCCGATGGCTAAAGCGGCGAAGGCCGCGAATGCATGCCACGGAATGGGAGGCGACGCCGACAGAAGCGGTCCGAGCGACATCGCGCCTTCCCCTTAGACGGCCGTTTCGAGACGATTAAAACGGGATCTCGTCGTCCAGCTCGCGTGACGAGCCGCCGCCACCGCCGCCCCTGGAGCCGCCACTGCCGCCGCGGTTGAAGCTTTCATTCGGGCTGGACTGGCCGAAATCCGAGCCTCGGCTGTTGCCGCCGCCGGAATAGTTGCCGACCTGGCCGCCGCCGCCCTCGCCGCGCGCGTCGAGCATCTGCAACTCGCCTCGGAATTTCTGCAGCACGACCTCGGTGGTGTATTTGTCGGCACCGGTCTGGTCCTGCCATTTGCGGGTCTGCAGCTGACCCTCGACATAGACCTTCATGCCCTTCTTCAAATACTGCTCGGCCACCTTGGCGAGCTGGTCGTTGAAAATGACGACGTTATGCCACTCGGTCTTTTCCTTACGCTCGCCCGAGTTCTTGTCGCGCCAGCTTTCCGACGTGGCGATGCGAATGTTGACGACCGGATCGCCGGAATTCAGGCGGCGGATTTCAGGATCCGCTCCGAGATTGCCGACCAGAATGACCTTGTTGACGCTACCCGCCATCTTACTTCTCCGCGCTCATCCGAAACAAATTTCAAGTCGCTCACCTTACAGCCTGCGGGTCGTCGCCGCCCGCAAAAGGCTGGCTTTTCCCCACAAGGTTTTTGTTCTCTTTTCGTTCTAGTCATAGCTGCACTTTCTGTCAAGGAATGTCAGCAAAGGCAGGCTTGAACGTGCGTCTTGATATGGCGATCAAATAGACGCTTGCCAAATCGATAAGTATCGACTTATGCTTCTGCCATGATCGAAGCAGAGATTTTCCGCGCTCTGGCCGACCCGACGAGACGCGCGGTTTACGAGCGGCTGACCGCCGGCGAGATGAGCGTGAGCGAGCTGCGCGCCGGCATGAGCGTGTCCCAGCCGGCGGTCTCGCAGCACCTTGCCGTCTTGCGCGGCGCCGGCCTGGTGGTCGAGCGACGCGCCGGCCGCAACGCCTATTACCGCGCCGATCCGCAAGGGCTCGACCCGCTGCTCGACTGGATCGAACGCTACCGCGCCTTCTGGCCGGAACGCATCGAGAAGTTGAAGACGGTTCTGAAAGGAATGGACCAATGACGGCAACCGAAAATCCGACGGTCAACGAAGCGCCGCTCAATTTCGAATGCGAGCTTCCCGAGCCGCCGGAAAAAGTCTGGCGGGCATTGACCGAGCCGGAACTGCTGGCGGCCTGGATGATGCCGAACGACATGAAGGCGGAAGCCGGCGCCCGCTTTGCCTTTGCCGGACCGGATGAACCGATCGAATGCGAGGTGCTCGAGGCCGAGCCCGGCAAGCTGCTGCGCTATTCCTGGCATCAGCGACCCGACGCGAACGACCGCGACGGGTTTCCGGCCTTCGACAGCATCGTCACCTTCACGCTGGCGCGCACCGCCTCAGGCGGCACGCATCTCAGTATCGTCCATGACGGCTTCGTGCCGGTGGCGGAACCTGTCCTCGCCATTGCCGGCGCTGGCTGCGGGCTCTCGCTTCACGCGCGCAAGAACCCGATCGCCGCCAACGCGCCGTGCATGATGCTGCGCGCGGCCTGATCAACGAAAAACCGAGGAGACCCGACATGAGCGCCCTGGCCAATCTGGTGCCGATGGTCATCGAACAGTCGAGCCGCGGCGAACGCGCCTTCGACATCTTCTCGCGGCTGCTGCGCGAGCGCATCGTCTTCATCAACGGCGAGATCAATGACAGCGTCTCGGCGCTGGTCTGCGCGCAGCTTCTGTCGCTGGAATCGGACCACCCCGACAAGGAGATCTCGATCTACATCAACTCGCCGGGCGGCATGGTGACCAGCGGCTTCGCCATCTACGACACGATGCAGTACATCTCCTGCCCGGTGTCGACGGTCTGCATGGGCTTTGCCGCCTCGATGGGCTCCTTCCTGCTGATGGCCGGCGCGCCGGGGCGGCGGATCGCGCTGCCCAACACGAGGATCGTGCTGCATCAGCCGCTGGGCGGCTTCCAGGGCCAGGCCTCAGACATCCAGCGCCATGCCGAGGACATCGTGCGCACCAAGCAACACATCACCGAGCTCTACGCCAAGCATTGCGGCCGGACCTACGAGGAGGTCGAGCGCACGCTCGATCGCGATTACTTCATGAGCGCCGCGGAAGCCAAGACCTGGGGCCTTGTCGACCACGTCTACGACACCCGCAAGAAAGCGGCCTGACGTTGCGGGCAGGCGCGCGGCAAATTGATCGCCGCGCGTCTGGCATTGCCCTAGCCGCGTCCCTATAGTCCGCGCATGATCAGGCCCGTTCAGCCCAGACATCTATGCGCCGCCTTCGCCGCGCTTGCCGGCATGCTGATGGCCGGCGCCGCCCTTGCCGACGACCGTTCGGCGCAGAAACTGCCTGGCGTCAGCGGCGACTACCGCATCGCCAAGCCGGCGCCGCAGCCGGAACCGGACGACGCGCTGCCGGCCGGCAAAGGCAGCCCCTTCAAGGTCGGCAACACCGATGTCAGGATCGGCGGCAGCATCACAATTGACATGGCGACGGGCGGCATGAAGCTACCGAACCACTGATAGTTCGGTCGTCACAGAAATCTTGCCGGATTGGCCGTCAGCGCAATCCACAACTCTGGCGATCGGCTGAAGCCCTTCTCAATTCGTCATTCTAGGGCGGAGCAAGGAGCGACGCGAAGCGGAGCGCAGACCCTGGAATCCATGCCGTGACG